>CALXZT010000006.1 GCA_944393315.1 uncultured Clostridia bacterium | reverse complement strand
TATTCTTTTTTTCTAAACTTTTAATTTTGCTTTCATATTTCCATTTTATATCAGACTCTTTTTTCTTATATTCTACCTTAATTTGTTCAACTTCATTATGTAAATTTTTATTGTCAGCAAGTATTTTTTCTCTTTCTTTTTGATATTTTTCCGCTTCTTCAATAATTTGTTCCTGTTTAGTTAATTGTCTATGCAAGTGCATATTATCTTGATATAAATTTTGAATCACATTATCTTTTGGTTTTATAATTTCTTCTAAAATCTTTTCATCTCTTTTCTTTGATAATCTATTTATATTAATATCGTTAATATCTGGAACATCTGGTAATTCTAATTTCATACTCTTTAAAATCTCTTTTGTCTGTTTAAAATTTGTTATCTTTTTGTACTCTTCAACAGAATAATGTTGTCTATTAGTTTCTTCTTTTGGCAAACATCTTTGCAAGTCAAATCCATTTTCTACCATATACCTATAAAAAGCATCTTGTAATTGTCTATAACTATCTTTCACCTTCCAAAATTCACTACAAGCCAGTTTATCAATAGAATTTCCTTTTTTATCAGTTGTATGAACTACTGGCAAAAAAATTAAGTGCATATGAGGTGTTTGTTCATCTCTATGCACTTTGGCAGATATTATATATTGTTCTCTTAAATGTTTATATTCTGCTACAAATTTGTATGCAGTTTCAAAAAATCTTTTTGTTTCTTCTTCTCCTATTCTTTCAAAAAAATCATGATCTGATGTTATTATATATTCACAAGCTATATTACTTACTTTTTTAATTTGTCCCTTTAAATTATATTTTTCTTTTATTCTGTCAAATTCTTTTTCGTAACTATATTGTGGAGATTTTATTGAATAATTCAAATATGACTTTTCTTTATCTATATTATCATTTGAATAATTTTTATTTCTTCTTTCATTGTGCCTAAATATTCCTTTCAGATTTTCCCTTTTATATTTTGTATTTCTAATAATCGCATAACTCATTTTTTACCTCCTTGCTCGTGCTAATAAACACGACTAGCTTTTATAATTTTCTTCTTTTTCGAATTGTGTTGTAACACAACTACAATACTTTTTTAACGCTATTCGCTAAAAGTATTTGTTGTGGCAGGGAAAAATTTATTTTTCCCCACACCCCTTTGCCTAAAAAATATCTACATATTTTTTAGGTTTTAGTTAAAATTGCTATTCGCAACTTTAACTAAAAAATCAGCTACCAAAGTAGTTTATCTTACTTTAATTGCTGATTTTATTTATACAAATGCGTCTGCATTTGCATATAATTTAGTAAAGTCAAAGCCTGTATAATCTCGCTGTTCAAAGTTAGCTTTATTATTCTTTTTGACGTGTGATTCCTTATTATAATTATTTTTATTTTTTATATTATTTATTATATCTTTGTTATTTTCGCCAATAGGATATGGTTCATTTTGACTAGCCGAATTGTTATTTACACCAATAACCTCTTGTTTATTTTGACTATACCCATTGTTCATTTGGACAATAGGTATTATTTGTCTTTGTTCTATTTCTTTACTTTCTTTTTTATATTTTAAATTCACTTGGATATATTTCTTATTTTTTAATGAACTTATTATTTTTGAAACTCTATTTGTACTCACTTTTACAATACTCGCTAAATACCCATTACTTGCAAAACAACTTTTAGTTTCATCACTTAAATATATAATCATAGATAATATAAGCTTTTCTTTATCTGTTATTTTTTCATCTAATAAAATCTCTGCTGGAATCCATAGCCCTTTTAATTTTTGCATTTTCATATCCTCCTTTCGCCACACATTTAATTCTGTGGCTTTTTGAATTGCTTTTGGTATAGATTAAAGTCAAAAAAATAAAGCCTTAAATTTTTAAATTTAAAACTTTATAAATTTGTTACTTAAATTCCCTAATCCAATCATTTATCTTATGCTTGTCCGATGTATCAATTAAATATCGCAATCCCCTGGATATGAAAATGTCGCTGTTTTATATTTTCCAAGTAAACTTCCTGCTAATACTACTGATGATCTCATTTCTCTCATTAGATGTTCAGGTATTTCAAATTTTTTTACATTACTTGAATCAATTATTATTTTATTTTCTTTTTTCTTAATCTTACATCCTAACAGCTTTAGTATTTCTAGCATTTTTTGTGTGTCATGTATATTTGGTACATTATAAAGCTTGCTTATTCCAGAATTTAGTAAACTTGCTGCTAGTATTGGTAATGATGCATTTTTTGAACCTGATATTTTTGCTTCTCCTTCCAACTTGGTTCCGCCTTGTATTATGTAACTTGACATTTTTCTTCCTCCTTTATGTAAATTTACTATATTTTATGTATAACTTACATAAAGAGTGATAAGATTTTTATTTAACTTTTTCTTTATAAATAAGCCTTTGCATATTCAAACACAAAAGCTTACTTTAATATTTATTTTACATATTCATTTAATAGTTTAGTTCTATATTTTAGTTCATCCATTTTATCTGTTGTAATATATCCAGATTCTGCATTTATTACATCTGGAAGTCTATTTACTACAGTGGCACAAGTTAATTCAACTGTTGCAGGTCTAGTTACTACTATAGTTGTGGTAGGTTCTCCTTCTACTGTCCATTCGTTTTTGTCATAATCTTCTTTAGAATATACTTTTCCAATACATTGACTTTCAATTGTAATTCCCTCTTCTGTCTCAGTTGTTACAACGGCACTCATTCCTGTTGCATCTCCTGATTTTACTGTCATATTTAATGTGGTTGAGAAAATATCTTCTTTATATGTTTGTGGTACACATACTTGTTTTTGAGATTTTACTGTTAAACCTAACTTTGAACATAACCAACCATTTACATTCCACATGTATGATGGTAAATAGTCTCCTTTATTTATAATTTCTTTTAGTGCTTCTTCTGAGATTCTGTCTCCTGCTGCCACCTCTTTGTCAAATTGATCTAATGTTAATCCTGCTCCATGTGCTTTTGCAAGAGCTATTCCATATTCTTCTACATTATAGCTTGAACTCCCTTTTATTTTTGTTATTTTATGTGTTGAACCTCCTATCGCACTTATTAAATTTCCCCAGTATATATCTTGATATCCGCTTCCTGTAATTGTACATCCATTTTCTTTAGCTAATCTATCAATTTCTTCTGTTAATGTTGGATTTGAGTTTTCTGGGTAAAAAGCTTCTTCACATGTTGTTATTGCATTTAGTCCAAGTTTGGCACACAATAAAAGTGCATCTCCTACGTCTTTTAATAGACTCATTGTTGTGACTATTACTATATCTGGATTAGTTTGTTTTAGCATTTCTTCTGCTTGTTCTAATGGTGTTACTATTACGCCTTTATTTTCAGTCCCCATAATTTCTCCAATATCTTTTCCTATTACATTTGGATTTACATCAATTGCTCCTACAACTTCTGCTCCTTTTTCGTAACAATATCTCATTGTGTATACACTCATTTTTCCTGTTCCAAATTGAACTACACGGATTTTTCTATCCATTAAAATCACTCTCCTTCGTTCGAATTATATACTATTTTTTATTTATTATTCAATAGCCACAAAAAAATTGGAAAAGAGAATCATCCCTTTTCCATTATTTACCATATCCTGATTTTTCAATGATTTGTTCACTTATTTTTTTAACGGTATCAGATACCACATAATTAGGCTCGCCAAATGCTTCTTTATGTAGCTGTACTACATTACTCTCTAATGTTATTGGAATTCCATAATAATTATCAAATGTTATCCCTTCTGTTCTATATGGCCAACCTATGCTTGTTGTTATTTTATATTTAGCAATATTAGGTAATAATGATATCATGTCATTTGTTGTGATATTTGTATATACCATTGGTAATAAGTTATCTATAAAAGTGTTTATTTCGCCTATATTTTTTGTTTTTACTTTTTCAAGCATTGCTGCAATTACTGTTCTCATTCTTTCTGTTCTTTTGTAATCCCATCCTTCTGTATATCTAATTCTTGAATATGCTACTGCTTGAACACCATTTAGTGTTTGCTTTCCTGTTTTAGTTATCTGGCTTGCTTTTTTACCTGTTATTTTTGAAACATCATTTATATAGGAATTTATATATTTTAACTCATCTTGCTGTATTTCTATTTCTACTCCGCCTAACTCATCAACTGCTTCTGCTACTGCATCAAAATTAACAGCTACAAATTCTTTTATGTTTAGGTCTAAGTTTTCATTTAATGTTTTTAAAGCTAGTTGTGCTGAACCAAACTGGTAGGCATGGTTTATTTTATCAAGACCATGTCCCTCAATATTTACATATGTATCTCTATAAACTGATATTAGTTTTATTTCTCCAGTTGTATTATTTAAACTTGCAATAATGATACAGTCACTTCTATCTCCTGTTTCATAGTTTACTCCTCTACTATCTATTCCTAGTATAGCTATATTTCTATATTCTGCTAAATGTTCTTCAACATTTTCTGAGATATTTAAGTCTTCTTTATCTATCTCTACTGTTTGTGTCTTTGCAAATTTTTGATGTATAAAAATGTATCCTCCTGCAATAATTACAGCTAATATTATTAATAATACCAAAAATATAATTCCTATAACCTTTAATACTTTTTTCATTGTACTTCTCCTTATTATTTTTTGAAATTAATTATTCTTTAAGATTTTAATTAATTCTTCTAGTGTAACTGTTTTTATCTCTCCTGTTTTTGCATCCTCTAATTGTATTACTTCTCCTTGTTGTTTATCTCCAATAACTGTAATATATGGTGTGCCTAAGATTTTACTGTCTTTTATTTTTGCTCCCATTGTAATTTTTTCTCTATCATCAATTATTACGTCAATTCCCTCTTCTTGAAGCTTGCTATATAACTCCATTCCAAATTTGAATTTTTCTTCATTTTCAATTTTTGGTATAATTTGTAACATATATGGTGCAATGGACTTAGGTAAAGCAAACCCACAATAGGTTCCATTTTTGTCCCTTAGAATATTTTGCTCATAAATTGCTGCTACTGTTCTACTTACTCCGATTCCATAACATCCCATATAATATAATGCTTGTTTTCCATCTTGGTCTGTAAAATTGCCATTCATTGTTTCTGAATATTTTGTTCCTAATTGGAATATATGTCCTAATTCCATTGCTCTTATTTCCTTTAGGTTAGAAATATCTTCTATTTGATATTCTTCTTTTAAATATTCCTGATAGTTTTCTTTTTCTAGTACTTCTGTATTTAATCCAATTTTTGTTTTTTCATCATAAAGTATTGTATCTTCTCCTTGAGTCGAAATAATCATAAATTCTTCTGATCTTGTTCCTCCCATTGCTCCATTATTAGCAACAATTGGAATTATTGTCAAGCCTACTTTTTCAAATATTTCTAAAAAAGCTTTTCTTAAATTATGATAAGATTTTTTCATTCCTTTTTCATCTTTATCAAAGCTATATGCATCTAACATTGGAAATTGTTTTCCTCTTAATAAATATCCTCTCGTTCTGATTTCATTTCTTACTTTTTCTCCAATTTGATAATAAGTTGCTGGTAAGTTTTTATATGATTTTAATTTTTCTCTTGCAAATTCCATTATGGCTTCTTCTGCTGTTGGTGCTAGACAGAAGTTACCTTTATTCGATTCAACAACCAACATTGTACCATCATCTACGTAATGGTCATATCTTCCTGAGTCCTTCCATAATTTTTCTGGTTGTAATATTGGCAATAAAACTTCTATACAGTCATATTTATTTAAAGTTTTTTGAATTACCTTTTCTAAATTTCTTTTTAATAATAATGGTACATTATTATATCCAAATATTCCTGCTCCATATTGTACAATTTGTCCAGTTTGCAATAATATGCTTTGACCTGGATACATTTCATCTAAATTGTTTAATTTTATACTTCCCATTCCTGTTTTTGATAATTTCATAGTTTCCTCCTAATTTTCTATATTATCTTCTAATAGCTCATCTATTACAATTTGTTTGTTTTCATTCATTTTATATTTAGGCAGTTCCGGTAAATTTTTTAAAGACTCATAACCAAACATTTTTAGAAATTCACTTGTTGTTTTGTATGACATTGGTCTTCCAGGCGCATCAATTTTTCCACCTTCTTCTATTAATCCATATTCTAATAGTTTATATATAGAAGCATCACTACTAACTCCTCTTATAGCTTCTATTTCTGCTCTTGTAATCCTAGGATTATATGCGATAATTGATAATACCTCTAAAGATGCTCCTGATAACCTTGGTTTGCTTCTTTTGTCAAGTATAGGATATATATAATCATGATATTCTTTTTTTGAGCATAGCTGATAACCATTTTCTACTTTTATTAATTCTATTCCTCTTTGCTTATAGTCTTGTTGCATGCTTTCAACTATTTTGTCTAAATCGTCTTTTGAAATTTCAAGTGTAAGCATCAGTTCTTCAATTGTTACTACTCTTCCAGCTGCAAAACAGATTGACTCTATTATTTTCTTTATTTTTTCTATATCCATTTGCCCTCCTACTTTTCTATAATTTTTTAGTATTATCCCACTATTTTTATTTTATGTCAAGAACACAACTTAAAATTGTGGTTAATTTAGTATTGTTTTTTCAGGTATTTTATGGTATTATTAAATTAGTTTTTTCTAAATTATTAAAACATAAATATTTAATAGATATTATCAGAGAAAGGAGAATATGTTATATTTTGCATAACATATAAATGAAATTATGTCTAATATATATGAAAAAGATGCTTTAGCTGATGAGATTAATACTGTTGATTCTACTGATGAAATTGAGGAAAAAAAAGAGATTGAAATTGTTTCTGATGACGGTTCTACACTAAATATTTCTGGTGTTTCTGATACTATTAATGTAGTAAAACATGATGATGATAAACCTAAGAACATTGTAATTCCTCAAGAAAGAAAATAAAATAAGTCAGAGTTAATCTCTGGCTTATTTTATTATCATATATTTATATATTTTAAATAATTATTTTTTGTTTACTAAATCTTTTAATGCTTTACCAGCTTTGAATACTGGAGCTTTAGATGCAGGTATTTTTATTTCTTCTTTAGTTTGTGGGTTTCTACCTTTTCTAGCTGCTCTTTTTCTAACTTCGAAAGAACCAAATCCAACTAATTGAACTTTTTCTCCCTTCTTTAGAGCTTCAGTTACAACATCAACAAATGCGTTAACTGCTGTTTCAGATGCCTTTTTTGTGTCTCCTGTTTTTGCAGCTAATGCTGCTACTAATTCAGCTTTGTTCATTATACATTACCTCCTATAAGATTTGTGTTATGTAGCAATTACACTACTATTTTATTTTATTCGCCATATTTCGATAAAATCCTTCTTTTTTTCTAATAAATTCCCATTTTTTCTAAAATATTGTAAATTTTAATGCCATATGGTAGCATTTTGATTTCTTCTTTTGTAAATACCTTTAATGCAATAATTGCTAATGCATAAATAATTACAGCTGCTAATATTGCTATTATTGTTGCCAATTTTGTGCTTATTATTCCTCCTAATACTATATATATTGCATATGAACAAATTGCCATAATCGCAGTAGAAATAATTGGTTTAATTACAAAATTGTTCCAATTTAGGCTTAACTTAACATTTTTCTTTAGTACTAAAAATGCTATAATGAATGCTACCAGATGACAAGCTACTGATCCTATTGATGCACCATATACATTTATTGCTGGAATTCTAAGAAGTATTAAATTTAATATTAGTTTAGTTACTACACCTATTCCTAAAGCTGTTGCTGGTACCATCACTTTTCCAAAACCTTGCAAAGCTCCATTAATTGTTTGATTTAAAACTGAAAATATTATTGTAAAGGCTGCCACTTGCAATAGTGTTGCACCATTGCTTGCATTTGGATATAATAGCTTTAATATTGGTTCTGCAAACACACACATTCCAATTGTACAAGGTAAACCTATTAGCATCGATACTAATAAAGAAAATGAAGTACGTTTAGTTGCTGTTGTGGTATCTTTTTTAGCTTTTGCTTCTGCTATTGCTGGAACTAAGGCTGTAGCAAATGCTATATTTACTGATAATGGTAACCCTATTAGTGTATCTACTTTTCCACTTAATATTCCATATTTTTCAATAGCAATTTCTGCTGGTAAATATGTAGATAAAATTCTTTTTACTGTAAACGCGTCTACATTTTTATTTATTGAAGATAATACTGAGCTTATAGTCATTGGTATTGAAACCATAAGTACTTTTTTTACTATTGTTGAGACTTTTTCAAATTTATAATTTACTGTTTGTTTTACTTCTTCTCCAATTTCTTTTCGCCTTGATTTATAATATAAGACTAAATATGAGAAGCTTAAAAATGTTGCAAGTGTTGTAGCTAAATTTGCTCCAGCAGCCATAAGTTTTGTTGATGTAGTTGTCATTATAGCTACTATCTCAACTATAACTATTGTAAGTACTGTTTTAAATATTTGTTCTAATGTTTGAGCTCTTGCTGTTGTTTTTAAACTTTTCCTACCATTAAAGTATCCTCTCATTACAGATGATGTTGCTACAAAAAATATTGCTGGTGATAACGCAACTAGTGTCATTTCCGCTTCTGGAATTTGAAGCCAGTAGTTGGCAATTGCATGTGCTCCAAAGAACAATAGTAACGTTCCCACTAAGCCAACAATTGCAAATGTAACAAAAGCCACTTTAAATACTCTATTTGCTCCTTTGTGATCTCCTACTGCTACCTTTTCAGAAATAATTTTTGATATTGCATTTGGAACTCCAATTGATGAAATAGTAAGTAACAATGCATATATTTGATAACCTGCTGCATATATTGCATTACCTTTATCTCCAAATCCTTCTCTATTTGTTAAATATAAAGTATATACTAATCCTAATAATTTTATTAATACTTGAGATATCATAAGGGTCATTACACCCTGCATAAAACTTTCCTTCTTAAAGCCTTTTCTCTTTGTTTCTTCCATTTAGACCTCTCTTTTTTCATATAATTATTTTTATATGTTTAATTATAATGTTAATAAACCTTTTTATCAAGAAGTTTTGTAAAATTTATTGACAAATTCCTTTTTTTGTATTAAAATTATTCAGTATTATGTAAAAATATGATTTAAATATAAAACTTCTCCCCGGTGGTTTTTATTTAAGTTTCATATATATTTATATTATTTTTAATAGGAGGGTTTTATTACCATGAATAATACTACATATAGTGTTAAAAAAAGCGAAATCAAAAGAAAATGGTATATATTAGATGCAGCAAATAAACCATTAGGTAGAGTTGCTACTGAAGCTGCAAAATTATTAAGAGGAAAACACAAACCAACTTTTTCACCTAATTTAGATACAGGTGATAATGTTATTATAATTAATTGTAAAGATGTTGTTTTAACAGGAAACAAACTTAACCAAAAAGTTTATAGACGTCATTCAGGTTACATTGGTGGAATGAAAGAAGTTTCTGCAAAAGTTATGTTTGAGAATACTCCTGAAAAAGCTATGATGTTAGCTGTAAAAGGAATGTTACCTCACAACTCTTTAGGAAGACAATCTTTAAAGAAGTTAAGAGTTTATGCAGGAAGTGAACATGAGCAAACAGCTCAACAACCTGAAGTATGGAATTTTTAAGAAATAGGAGGAAGTTAAAATGGCAAGTAAAAAAGTCGTATATTATGGAACTGGTAGAAGAAAAAGCTCTATAGCTAGAGTTAGATTAGTTGAAGGAACTGGAAAAATTACAGTTAATGGTAAATCATTAGATGAATTTTTCGGTGCTGAGACATTAAAAGTTATTGTTAAGCAACCTTTAACAGTTACAAACACTTTAGATAAATTTGATGTTATTGCTACAGTTAATGGTGGTGGTTTCTCAGGTCAAGCTGGGGCAATCCGTTTAGGTGTTGCTAGAGCATTAAATGAAGCAAATGCTGAATATAGACCTGCTTTAAAAGCAAACGGATTCTTAACAAGAGATCCTAGAGCAAAAGAACGTAAAAAATATGGTCTTAAAAAAGCTAGAAAAGCTCCACAATTTAGTAAAAGATAAAAAATATCAAACCTCAGATTTTATTACTCTGAGGTTTTTTATTAAATTTAATAATTTAACATTTATTAATAAAAAGTATTAAATTTTTAATTTGTTTTTTCTATTTCTTCTATAATTTCTTTTCCTGTCATTTCACAAGGAATATTAATTCTCTTAATATAATCCTTGTCAAAATTTTTGAAGTTATTTATTCCTATGTCATATATTTGCATATCAATCCCACTGAACTTCAATGCTAATACCATTTCTCTTGTATATGCTCCATAAGGATATGCAAATGCTTTAAACTTCTTTTTCCCCAAATTTTCTTCTATTACTTCATAAGATTCCTTAACATCATTTAAAATTTCTTTGACAGGAAGTCTATCATAAAATACATGTCTTTTGCTATGGCTAAATATTTCTACAAGTCCGCTTTCTTGCATTTCTCGGCATTCATCCCATCCTAAATATTTTTTGCCATCTATTTCTTTTCCTACTTTATTTGTAATTATGAAGATAGATGCCTTTACATTATATTTTTTTAATATTGGATAGATATATTCATAATTACTATAATATCCATCATCGAAAGTTATCAAGATTGGCTTTTCTGGTAATTTAATTTTAAAATTATATGCATTATTTAACTCCTCCATCGAAATTGGTCTGTATCCATATTCAAGCAAAACTTGAATATTTTCTTCAAAACTCTCTGGTGTGTTTATATAATTAAAATCATCTGGATCTTCATCTGGTAAAATTTTAATAAAATCATGATAAAGTAGTACTGGTATCTTAACATCTGTTCTTTTTCTTTCCTTAAATTTATAAAAAACAAGAACTCCACCTATTATTATTATCACAATAATTACTAATATTAAAATCTTTTTTAGCTTCATATTTAATCCCCCTTTATATCATATTCACTTGTCGAAAAAGGTGGGAATGAAAAATGGAGTGGTTTTCCTTTCTAGTCTCATTTTTCAACAATAATCACCATTTTTCCAAAAATTTCATAGGATATAATGGGGTGATAAAAATGTTTTTTATATCAGTAATATTTGCAATGCTTTATTTTATATGTGCATTATTTATAAATATTAGTTGGATTAATGATATAGCTTGTTCATTTGGATATTTTCTAGCAGTATATCTTGTAACATTTATAGCATTAATTCCTGGATTTAACTTTGTTTTTATGTTTATTAGTTTATTATGTGATAAAAAGGAAAAAAAGGATTGTAAGCAAAAAGAAGAAGATGTTACTGTTTTAATACCAGTATATAATTCAAAAAAATATATAGCAGAAACAATATATTCAATTAAAAAGCAAAAATATTGTGGAAATATTTATATAAATATAATAGATGATGGCTCAATAGACGGTTCGTTAGAATTATTAAAATCAATGAAAGAAGACCCTAAAATAACACTTATAGAGTCAAAGCATATAGGAAAAGCAAAAGCTTTAAACAAAGGATTAGCTTGTGTGAATACAGATTATACAATTACTGTAGATAGTGATACCATACTTCATCCATTAGCTATAAGAAATATAATGAACAAATTAGTAAATTCGAATAAAAATACAGTAGCTACTGCAGGATGTCTATTTGTGAAAAATGCCAAAAAAAGTTTTACTACAAAATTGCAAGAATGGGATTACACTTTAGGAATTTTTGGGGTGAAACTAATTCAAAGTAATTACAATTCTACTTTAGTTGCACAAGGCGCTTTTAGTGCATACAAAACAGAGCAATTAAAAGAAATAGGCGGATGGCAAGATTGTACTGGAGAAGATATTGTTTTGACTTGGGAATTATTAAGTAGAGGCTATGAAACTAATTTTTCTAAAAATGCTATTGCCTTTACAGAGGTTCCTGAAAGTTTAAGCAATCTGGGTAAACAAAGAAAAAGATGGGCTAGAGGAATGATAGGAGCTTTTGAAAATGTAAAAATATTAACATCTAAGAAACTTAACTTTAAATCTAAGTTTTTAATATGTTTAAATGCATTTTTTCCTTTTATAGATTTTGCTCTTCTTATATTTGTTCCACTTGGCCTAATACTACTAGCTTTTGGAAATCCATTATTAATTAGTTGGATTTCTCTATTAGTACTTTTACTTGGAATGTCACTTTGTTTATTAGTTGAAATTAGAAGAAAAAATATGTTAAAAGATATTGAATGTAAACTAGAAAAAAGAAGTTTCTTCGCTTTCATAGTTTATGTTTTATTATATGCATTTATTTTGGCTCCTTATTGTCTAATTGGCTATATTTCTGAATTAATAAATTCTAAAAAAGAATGGTAAAAGATGAACTCTAAAATAATAGCAATTATATTAGAAAAAGCTCTGAAATTTTATGTTTCAGAGCTTTTTGTATTAAATATTTATTTAGGGTCTTCTAAACATCTAATTTGCTCTTCCCTGTGCTGTCATTTTTCTTGCTTGTTCTAATAATTTTTTATATTCTTGTGCAAAATCATTGGCTGTAGTAATTAGCTCTTCTTCTGTTGGATCTAATAATCCTCTAATAAATAAAGCATGCTCCATCATTATCTGATTCCCAAATAATTCTACCTGCTTCTTATCGTCCATAGTTATGTTTTGACCATTTTGCAACATTGCTACATAACAATAATACAATTTTGCTTCACGTATAATATGCTCTAATAATAATGGATAATTACCTGTAAATAATTTGCAGCTTAATACATTTCTTAAAATTTTTTCTTTCAATTTTATAAAACCCTCTAATAGTGAAATTGCTACATTATTTAAATGACAAACACCTTGCTCTATTCCTCTTGGTATGTATATATAACAATTATTTGATAAATTTTTTTCTAGCAATGTAATATTACTATCAATTAATACTCCTGTTAAATCTTCTGTTTTCCTCTCTGCATTATAAGTGTACTTTGTTACTAATTCTCCTGAGTTTAATATTTCAGGTCCAATTAAACAATTGCTAATTTTTACTACATTACATAATAATTTTTCAAATTCTCTTTGCTACCATTCTGCCTCTTTACTATAATCTGTATTTTTAGTCATGAATCCTGACTGTAAAAAAATTGCATGTTCTTTCATTATTCTGCTAAAGAATAAATGAAGTTCAAGTGATGCTTTAACATAATTTTCCATAAATGCCTTCCTTTCCTTTATTTTTTATATCCTATGAAAAAAATTTATAATTGAGAATGTCCTATTATTAACATATTTTTAAAATTCACATAGTATAAAGATAAAGGAGTGTGAAAATATGTATAATCAAACTTATGATGATTACATGAGAAATGTTTTGGGATATTCTAATCTGGATGGATACAGAATGAATACTATGAGTAATGTAGGCATGAATTCTATGAATACAATGAGTAATATGGGTATGAACTCTATGAATACAATGGGTAATATGGGTATGAACTCTATGAATACTCAAGATATGTATTGTGAGGACATAGAGCAACTATATCCTGAATTATATAGGGTAGTTTACCCTATGGTATGTGCTTCTTGCGATAGAATTCAATTTCCTAATGCACCTGTTACTGATGAAATGATAACACGTATGACAGATGATATTTATGATAGAGTTGAAGCAGATGGTAGAATTAATATAGAAGTAAATGTAACAGCTGAAGTTAGAGAAGTTGCTAATAGTTCTGATTCAACTGCTGAAACACGACAAAGAAGAAGACCTCGTAATCGTTTCTTACGAGATTTTATTAGAGTTTTACTATTAAGGGAATTGTTTAGACGTAGAAGATTTCCAGGTAGATTTCCAATGAGACCTTTTTAGATTATAAATTTTTATGATTTTAATTCATTTGAATATTTTAACATAAAAATGAACCCTCCTTATTAAACTTTTTTGTCTAATAATTGGGGTTCACTTCATCTTTTTCAGAAAGCACATTTTTCAATTTATTTTGAAATTTTAATTTTACATTGCTTGTCTAAATAATTCTATAAAATCCTCTTTTGATACTTCTCGTGGATTCCCTGGCTTGCAAGGATCCTCCATTGCTTTGTCTGCAAGCATACCGAAGTCTTCTTCTTTACATCCTGTGTCTTTTACTGTTTGTGTTATACCTACAGCTTTTGATAATTCAGATATTTTCCATACAAATGTATTTATTACATCTTGTTTACTTAAATGTGCTGCATCTGGTCTTCCTATTTCGACTAATATATCTCTAAACCTTTCCCATGATGCTTCTCCATTAAATCTCATTACTGTTGGAAGTAATATAGCATTTGCCATTCCGTGAGGTGTATCATAAACAGCTCCTAATTGATGAGCCATTGAATGTACTATTCCAAGCCCTACATTTGAGAATCCCATTCCTGCAATATATTGTGCATATCCCATCATTTCTATTGCATGCTCATCTTTTTCATTTACAGCTGCTGGTAAATATTCAAATATTAATTTGATAGCTTGCATATGAAACATATCACTCATAATATTATGTCCTTTTGTGATATAACCTTCAATAGCATGTGTTAATGCATCCATTCCTGTATATGCTGCTAAAGATTTTGGCATTGAAGCCATTAATTCAGAATCTACTATAGCTAAAATTGGTATATCATTTGGGTCTACACATACCATTTTTATTTTTCTTTCTTCGTCTGTTATGACATAATTAATTGTTACTTCTGCTGCTGTCCCTGCTGTTGTTGGAAGTGCAATTAATGGCATACCTTTATTTACAGTGTTTGATGCTCCATTTAAAGATACTAAATCTCTATCTGGATTTGTCATTAATATTGAAATTCCTTTTGCAGTGTCTATTGCTGACCCTCCACCAACTGCAACAATTACATCAGCATTAAATTCTTTACAAACTTTTACTCCATCTAAAACATTTGTAATTGTTGGATTTGCTTTTAAATCTGAAAATACTGTATATTCTATTCCAGCATTTTCCAATACATTTGTAACTTTTCCTGTTACTCCTACCTCTAATAACGCCTTGTCTGTTACAACTAATACTTTTTTAAATCCTCTTTTGTTGATTTCTACTGATAATTCTTCTCTCGCACCTTTACCAAAATACGATGTTTCATTTAAAACAAATTTCGTACTCATGTTTTTTCCTCCTTAATTTTTAGTATGTTCTTATTATATAAAAACTCCAATTATTTTTCAATATATTTATATACATTTTAAAAATTCTTGTATTTGAAAATTTATACTTTTTTCTTCAAAATTCAAGTATTTTCTTATTTTAAGACTCTTTTCCCTCCAAAATATATTATTCTACAAGTTCCATTGTATCTTCTGGTTTTTCAAACCCTTCTAAGTTATAATAAGTTGATGGGATTTTTCCTACAATTACATTTTCAGCTAATAAAAATTGATTTGAAATATTTTCCTCAATTGTTTTATATGAAGACAATATTTGTACTGGGCAATCTATTTGCAAATAAACTCTATGCAAAGTTTGATTTATTCCTTGTGCTATAAATTCACTTTTTAAATCTGTTTCAACTGTTCCAAGCAAAACCACTCTCATTTTTACATTAGGACCATAACCAGAAAGTAAATCTATCCCTAGAAAAGTTCCAATTGGAATTGAGATAGCACTATTTTCTGGTTTTTTCATTTGTTCTTGAATATTGTATGCAATATCTGAAATTATTATATTGACTCTATACATGTTCATTTGTATCATTGAAACATTTCCTTCTTCATCTTTTTCAATTGAAAACATTGAATCATAATTGTAATTTTGCATTACCTTTGTGGTTTGATCATTTGCAATAAAAGTTGCTAATTTTTTTGCTTCGTAACTACTTACCTGTTCTAAAATAGGATTAATATGGTTAAGTAACAGACTTGCTGTTTCAAAAGCAATTATTAATATTAGAATTATTTTTATAATCTTTTCTTTGTTTTTTATTTTTAAACTTCTTCTCGAATATATTTTATGCATAATTTACACTTGTTCTAACTGTTTTAGGAATATACAATTTTTCTCCTTCGAGTATTCTATTTGTATTTTCAATTCCATTCACTCTTGCAATATCATCCACTGTACTCTTAAATCTTTTAGCTATATTCCATAATGTATCACCCTTTTTTACAATATAAATCACCACACTATAATCTTGAGGATCTTCAAGTTCAGATTCAGTAATATCATCAATTATATCTAAATTTCTATTTTCCTGTAATTCAATATCAAACCTCAAATCTGCACTACAATCTATTGCTCCTCCTTCTAGTTTGCAATTACTTGATTGTATTTCAACACTTGGCATAACTTCCACATTCTCTACATTTTCGATATCATTTAGAGCAATCTCAAATGGTAATGTTGTATTTTTTGCATTGACTTGCATTTGCCCTTCTTCTGAGTATAAGAAAGTAAGTAGTATTTCTCCTTCACACATAAGTTTCGAATTACTTTTGTTTATTTTTTTTATAGATGGCTCTATATCCACATCAATTAACTCATTTCCTACGATTTCAGGCATATTTACTTTGTTGCTTACATTTAATATTGCTTGTTTTTTTGTTTTGTTTGAAATTGTTGTTATTCTTCTTTTATTAAATTCTAAATTTGAACAAGTGCTATATAAGTCTTCAATCATATTAATTTCTTTCTCTTCATAACATTCAGCACATATACCCATTTCTATTTCTACATATATTGAATGTTCTTGAGCTGAATTAGGTTTTATTATTATATTTCTAACCTGATAATGTACATCACACATACTATTTTCAGTTATGTTTGGCATATCAATAAATCCTACAATAGGTAAATTGCAGGTTATTACTTTTATTTGGTTTTCTTCTGTTAAATATACTATTTTAAGTTCTACCTCTGCTTTTGCTAATATCTTGTTGTAACTAATTTTTATGTCTTTATTTATTATTCTTAAATTACATTTTAATATTTCTGCTAAACTATCTTGACTATCTATATTAATAGTTTCTTTAATATAAGCTTTGGTTTCTCCTGCTCCAATTAAAGAATTTATTCTATGAGTTGGTTTTAAAACTTGAATATTTTCATTATTTAAATCACATATTATTTCTGTTTCTTCTACCGCATATAGCCTTACTTTGGTATCTAATGTCACTTTAATATTTATTTTTCTTCCATTTAATACTTTGCACTCTATATTTTTTATACAAATTTCAAGATTTGCTCTCATTTCTTGAGTACAATCAGGTATTATAAAATTTTCTGAAAAATCCAAATTTGTATTTAGTCCTCTTGTTTTATCTTCTGAACTATCAGCTAAATACATTATATATACATTAACATTTCCGTCAACTCTTACTCTTCCAGTTTGTATTTCCTTTTTATAAACACTTACCACTCCACTAGTTTCTAGTGTACTCAATATATCTGGTTTTGAGTCAGGTACAATCATATCACCTTGTACAACTATAGTTTCTTGTTTTTCGCTTATTAACTTGTTTAATATTAGTTTTTCTTTACTAACATCTGCGACCATAAATAATCCCTCCTTAAATATATCTTTATCACAATATATTTAAGAGGGATTAAATTTATTACATATTTTTTTAGCCTGTCTTTTCACTTATACTGATATATTTAAATTTTTTTATCTATAATAGTAATTTATTCAGCCTCTACTAAATTTATTTTTGCGTAGTTCTCCTTTGGAAATTCTTCGTCATAAGGTACATCATTAAATACTTCTGGCATTACTTCTCTAAAATATAGTAATAATGGTATAAAGAATTGTCTTATTGATGGATGTGCATGACTTGAACATCTTAATTTAAATACATGTCTCCACTCTCTTAGATTACAAGTCATTACTAATTCTGCTGCCGTGCTATGTGGCAATAACATTCTTAATTGGTCTGGTTTTGCTCCTAAATTTGATAATTCAATATATGATTTTTCGATTTCAAGCATTGTTCTTTCCCATATTTTATATTCCTCAGTTCCTTCTTTAATATTACATGGTCTAATAAATTTTAACTCATTTCCAAATTTGTCTTTACCATAATTGCAATATCTTGTACTCTCTATACTAAAAGAAGCTAATCTATGTCTCGTTATATCTTTATATGCTCCTACATCACATCCTATTACAACTGTTACTTTTTCATGTTCTAATACACTTTCATGTCCATTTCCTATTATGTTACTTATGAATTTTTTGTAAGAATTATCACTTAATACACTTGATTTATAACAAGTTCTCCCCGCTTTTTCGATTTTTTTCATCATTTTTATGCCATCAATTTTTTCTAAATTTACATATGGATCAATTAGTTTCATTTTACTTCATCCTTTCTTCTAATTTTTTTATTTGACTCTTATGCTTTTTAGTATAGCAAACCTTTCTATTCTATTAGTTCGAACAGAAACGTCATTGGTGCCAACAGGCAGAATCGAACTGCCGACCTACGGGTTACGAATCCGTTGCTCTACCAACTGAGCTATATTGGCATATTAGGGCTTTTTATGGCAAGTCAATATTGTTAATTAAAGAAATAAAGCTCCTTTTTTTCATTTTTAATGATTATTTTGAAAATAGTAGCATCCCCTTTTCTGACTTTTAGTTCCAAAAGCTCTTTTTTATTCTTGTTGGTGTTTCTGTATATATTGCTTCATTTTCCAAAACTCGCTGTGCATTGAGTTTTGTTAGTTTTTTAAATTTGTCTCTTTCTAAAATTTTTCGTAATTCTTGTAATATTTCAGGCATTTTTGTATAAATAGTTCTCGATTTGTGAACATCTGAACCTAAAAAGTGAATCATATTATTTTTTAATAATAGTTTTACCGTTTTTTGTGCTTCTTTACCATATAGTCCTATTATGCTTGCATAGTTTGATTGAAATAATACTCCTAATTCTAGGTATTCTAACAACCAATTTGGATTTTCTTTTACATATGCATACCTTTCTGGGTGTGCGATTATTGGTCTATATCCATTCCCTAACAAATTATAAATTATATTTTTTAAATTAGGTATTTCAACCTGCATCGGTAATTCAAATAGTACATAATTTGTACCATTTATTGTAGAAGCTTTATGCTCTTTTAGTAATTCAACTATATCATATGAAACGTAAATTTCACTTCCTAGACATAGATTTATATCTATCCCTAAATTTCTTGCTCCCATTTGAATTACTTCTAAAAATTTTTTACGGCTTTCTTCATCATATTCATATTGTTTTGGCAGATAATGTGATGTAGAAATAATAGTTGTAAAACCTGCTTTTTGTGCCTCTTTAATAAGAAGCATCGTTTCTTCAATGCTTCTTGAACCATCGTCTATCTCTGGAATTATATGCGAATGAAAATCAATCATATTTTACCTCTTTAATAATTAGTTACTCATTTTTCTTTTCTGCTCTTCTAAATATTCATTCATTCTTTTTAGCATTTGCTCTGTTTCACTCATTGGTACTTTTTGAGTTTCAACATTTCTTGTTTTATTTATTGATTTTTCTTGGTTAGTTTGTTGTGTATAACTACTGTTTATCTTATCATTTTTATTTCTAATACTATTAGTATTATTCATATTAGAATTATCACTAGTAAAATTTTGTGCTATTTCTTTTTTCTTGTTTCTATCATCTAAAATAGTTGCTTTTCCTCTTAAATATAAGTCTTGGTTTGTAGATACTTTGTTTTTTACAACATCTTGTGAATTTCCATAATAATCTCCATAATATGAATCTTGATATCTTTTAACAGACATTGGCATTTTATTTATAACAACACCGGCAACATTTCCTCCTACATTTTTTATACTTTTTTGTACTTTATTTAAATTATCCATTTTTGTTTCTTGATGTGCTACTACAATCATAGTAGTATCTACAATTCTAGCTAGAATTGTAGCATCTGCCACTAATAATGCTGGCGGAGCATCGAAAATTATTATATCATATTGAGATTTTAAGTCTAATAACATTTGATTCATTCTACTATTTACTAATAATTCTGATGGGTTTGGAGGTACATCTCCTGCTGGTATTACATATAAATTTTCTATGTCTGTTTCTTTAATAAAGCTTCTTATGTCATCAACATTATATACTTCACCTTGGTTTACTACCCCTGATAAGTAGTTAGATAAACCCGGACGTGCTACAACATTAAATACACTAAATTGTCTACCTTTACGTAAATCCGCATCAACCAAAACAACTTGTTTTCCTGCTTGTGCAAAGGTTACGGCTAAATTTGCTGAAGTCCAGCTTTTTCCTTCTCCTGGTAATGTACTTGTTATTAGAATAGTTTGGATTTTTTTGCTATTACCCATAAATTGCAAATTTGTTCTTAGTGTTCTAAACATTTCTGAAACAGGTGATTTAGGATCGGTAAATGTTATAAGCTCATTTCTCATTTTCTTTTTCCTCCCTTTGACCTTTTTTTACTTCTTGCTTTTGCAGGTGTTATTTTAGCATCGGCTTCATATACTGGTATGCTTGCCAAAACTGGTATATGTACACTTTTTTCTACATCATCTTGAGATTTTACTGAATTATCTAACAAATATGCAATAAAAATATATGCTACTGCTATTATAAATCCTATTGCTCCAAATATTATTATTGTCTTTATTAGATTTATATTTGATGGTGATTCTGAAGCTTCTGCTGGCTCTACAATATGTAAGTTATCGATTTTATATAGTTCTTTTACTTCGTCTGTAAATACTTTTGCCATTTCATTTGCTATATCTGCAGCTTTTTTAGGGTCTGTATTTGTTACTGTAATTCGTATTATGTCTGTGTTTGATTCTACTGCTACAGAAAGATTTTCTTTAATACTTTCTTCTGTGTCATCTATTCCTAAGTTAGATATTACTTGCCTGATTACTAAATTATTACTTTTTAATAGTTCAACATATGTTTGTATTAGTTTTGAATTTAATGTTATATCTGTTGTTGTTATTCCGGTTTGAGCATCGCTACTTGAAGCTGATTGTGCCAATACTAGTCTAGTGTATGATGAATATTTTGGTACTACTAAAAAAGATGAATATATAAAACCTAATACCATAAATATTGCAATTAATAATATTATTGTTGTTTTTCTTTCCCAAAAAATTTCTAATATTTCTTTTAAATCTATTTCTTCCATCTACTTTCTCCTATTTCATTTTATCTATTGTTTATTTTTTTTTGTTTTTTAAGCATTAAAACTATTGCTTATTATAACATTTGTGTGTTTTTTATGCAATAGTTTGAATATTTTAATAATACTATTTTTAAGTATATTTTTATTTAAATTGCACCTTCTTTACTTGCTACATTTTTAACTGTTTTCAAAAGTATTTTTGCATCTGTTTTTAAGTTTTTTGTATAAGAGTATGTTGTATCCATTTGTAATCTATCTTCAAATGTTGTATTGCTTCTTCCAGAAATCTGCCAAAATCCAGTTAGACCTGGTTTGCATTTTATAATAGCTTGATAATGATCCTCCATATCTTCTTTTTCTCTTGGCAAGTATGGTCTTGGTCCTACTAGGCTCATTTCTCCCTTTAATACATTTATAAATTGTGGAAATTCATCTAAGCTTGTCTTTCTAATAAACTCTCCTACTTTTGTTATTCTAGGATCATGTTTTAATTTTTTATATTTTTTATACTCTTCATGTGCTTCTTCATTTTGTTTTAGATATTCTTTTAAAATTTCATCTGCACCAACTACCATAGAGCGAAATTTATACATTTTGAATGGTTTGCCGTCTTTTCCAATCCTTTCTGTATTATAAAAAATTGGACCTTTATTTTTTGTAACTAAATTTGCAACCCATATTCCTATTGTGATTGGTAATAATAATGTAATTCCACATAATGCTCCTACAATATCTATACTCCTTTTTATACAAGCCTCTGTTTTTTCTATTATTTTACTACGTTGAATTTTGTCTTTTTTCACTATAAGTGATTCTGTAATATTTGGTTGAAATACACCTATGTTCATTCCTTCGACATGCATTTTATTCTCCCCCTTAGAATAATTTGTTTAAAGGCTTTTTTTGTCTTTTATTATATGTAATAATGTTGTCCCTGTTAATATTCCTAATGAATCTATTCCTACATCTAGTATTTGAGCACTTCTATCGTCCACAAAATACTGATGAAACTCGTCAAATGTAGCATATAATACACCTATTATTATGGAAATAATGATTTTTTTGTTGTTTTTTAAATTAAAAGTATTTATGTAGCTATATATTAATAATCCTCCTAGTGCATATATACTAAAATGTGCAAGCTTTCTAACGACGTAATCCGCATCTTCTACTAGTTTAGTGGTTTGTTCTTCAGTTAAGTTTTGATTCTGGGTAAATATTTGTACTATTATTTTTGTTACCATTTTGCTTGTACTTTGCGATTTATCGCCATTTTGATTAGAAAACATAAAAACAGTTAACATCCATATTATTATTAAGATTACATATATGATTTTTTTATATTTTTCCTTGGTCATTTTGCCCTCGCATTTTATTATAATATTTTACATTGCCTTTTTCAAGATTTTTTATAACTTTTCATCATTTTTAAACTATTTTTTGTATATTTGGCCTGCAAAATAATGTAGACTTAACTATTTTTCGAGAAAAAATATTATTAAAAGTCCTATTATACTTAATATTCCTCCTAATATTTTTAACCCTCCGGTTGCTTCGTTTTGGTCTCCAAATCCAAATATTTTGTTAGTTATGATTCTAGCATCGTAAATTAAAATTACTCCTATTAGCACTATTAATGCTGCTACAAATTTTATCACTGTTTCTAACATTTCTAACATCCTTTCAGCCTTTTTAAATAACCCTTACCTTATTTGCAATTTTATTTTAAATGGCTGTTTATTTAATTATATAATTTCTTGTATATTTCATAGTCTCTTAATATTTTTCTTACGTAATTGTTAGTTTCCTTGAATGGTATGTTTTCTATATTGCTTCCGTCTTTTTGTATTGTTCCTTTTTCTATCCAATTGTCTACGTTTCCTATTCCTGCATTATATGCTGCTACTGCAACTTCTATATTTTTGTATTTTGCTATTAAGTTCGAAATATATTTTGTTCCTAAACATATATTAGTTTCTGGGTCTAGTATTTCTTCTTTTGTTATTTCTTTTTTTAATTCTCTTGCTACTTCATATGCTGTACTTTCTAATATTTGCATTAAACCTAGAGCATCTTTATTTGAGATTGCTTCTTCTTTAAAGTTGCTCTCTGCTTTTATCATTGCATATATTAACTCTTTGTCTACCTCAAACTCTTTTGCGTATTTTTCTACATATTCACTGTATTTTTGTGGATATGTTATTTTTAATATTGTGTTTCTTAATATTATTATCGTAGTTAGGATTATTGCTGTTATTATTACTATTATTACTGCTTTTGATAGTTTTTTTGATGCTATTTTTTTGTTTATGCTCAAGTCTTCTCAATCCTTTCTTGTGTTCTTTTTTTATTCTACTATAAGAAAAAAAAAATAGCAAGGGTTGGTTGCTATTTTTTGTAGTTGATTAATTTAATTTTTTTGTGTAACTTTTAATTTTCAACAAGTTTCAATTTTGTTTTAATCTTTTTAATAATTGGATTAATAAATCTATCATATAATGCTTTAAATTCCTCTGTATTCTTTAATAGCAAATAGAATATAATGGCAATTATAATGGCATTAATTACTCCTTTTAATATAAAATGAAATATAGTAGATGCATCTATTATTTTAGAAATAAAATATATTGGTATGGCACATATTATTAGGACTATTAAATAATAAATCTGGTTTTTTACATATTTTATAATAGGTAATTTGAATATTTTTTTATATAACATTAGAGGCTGATGCCATGATGTTACCAATAGCCTTGATAGTGCTGTTCCTAATAATATTCCAAATAATCCAGCAATTTTACCAAGAATTAAAGAAACAATAATATTCATTATAGCAGAAATAATTGCTGAATTTTTAGCATCTTTAAATAATCCCGTTGTATCTCTAAATACCCAAACTGGATTTTGTATTGTATAAATATAAAAATTAATTATTATAATTAATTCAACTCTTTTTTCTAAAATAAACTCTTTTCCAACCCATAATGATATGAAATTATTCATTAATCCTAATAGTTCTAAACTGCAAAATCCTGTTATGATAAAGCAAATAAGGTTTATCTGTAAGAAAATATTATTTTGTTTTGCTTTATCATCTTCTACCATTAAATTTCCAACACTAGCTGTTATTGAATTAAATACTATGAAAACTATGTTTGATAGAGCAGATATTATCATAAAATAATTTGAATAATATCCAACCATTGATGTACTTATTAATATAGATATAAAAATGTTGTCTGTATTATTAAGTATAGTTCCACATAACTTATATAAAAATATTGCATCTACATTTTTATATATGGTTCTTTTTTCTTCTTTAGTTATAACCTGTTTTTCATTAATGTATGGATACATTTTATTGGCAATAATTGAACAAATTATATTATTTAATAATGTACAACTAACTTGTATAATTAAATATATTAAATAATTATGTGTAATAAATAATGCTGTAGTTTGTATTATAAATTGTAAAAAAAGCGCGCAAAAAGAAACTGATTTAGTAATATAAATTTTCTGTTGTACATTTATTATTGAAGACTTATATGCAAATAAATATGATCCAACTGTATTAGCTAAAAATAATAAATAATATAATAACATGTGATCTATAGGTTCTTCTACATTAACTATTATATCTAAGAAAGGTATTAGACTTATTCCTAATATACTTACAATAATAATTACTATAGTATAAATTTTTTTATAAAAATTCATTAATGCAGCTATTTTTTTTGTATCATTTTCCTTTACCGGCTTATACATACTATAAATTATTGCATTGCCAAATCCTAGTTCTGCTAAAGATAGTAATGTTAATGTATTTGTGAATAAACTATTAATTCCTAAAATTTCGACACCTAATACTTTAATAAATATTGTTCTAGACAAAAAATTTATTAAAAGTACACCTATTTGTGTTCCAAAACTAAATATTAAATTTGTTATACTTTTTTTAGTTCTAGATTTTTCCATCTGTTTTCACCTCTAGTATAGTGTATTTGTTTGATATATTGAAAATTTTTTGTTTTATAAGGCTCTTTTTTGTTTTTTTCTGTATATTCTTTAGTTTTTGTTTATCTTAAAGATTCATTGCAAATTTTTTTACTAATTTTACATACCATTTTTCATTATTATTCTTATCAGTTTTTTTATCCTTTTTTTAATAGCATTATAGACTTTATATATTTTTTTTAATGGTGTTTTGTTACAATTATCGAAATTAAAATCATATATCCACTTAAATCTTTGATCATTTTTTAACTCTGAATGTTTTTTAAATTCATTTTGAATGTTTTTCCAAAATAATATACTATGTGTGGTACAGTAGGTCTTGTATTTAAAGTTTCTTTCTAGTTTTTTGTAAAATTTTTCGTCTAATTCAAATCCAATTAATTTAGGATCATATCCTCTTGATGCAAAATCTAAAATAGTTCTATAACATTTTTCACAATTGCAACAATTGTTTACTCTATAATCATCTAGGCAAACCCTTAGTTTTATTTTCTTGTTTGTTTTACTTATGAATTTACCAATATTATCACTTTTATCATTTCTATTGAATTCATAACCATCATGAATTATCTTTGTACTACTTAATTTTACGAAATTATCTATTGTAGGATCTGATGCACAAGTGACAATATCTCCTTTTGTATAACTTGATGCAATATAAATATTTTTAATTTTATATTTATAAGCTAATGGAGCTGCATGTCCAATTATTGCAATTCCATGTTGGAAGCCAAACCAATAATTTTCTTTTGCAATTGGCTTTATATAATTGTTTACTTTTCTTTCATTTATTAGTGCACGAAACTCTGATTTTATGAATACAATTTTCAATTCTAAATTATTCGCAATATCTGTTAAAAAATTTTTTAGTTCCTCTAGCACTTTAGTGTATCTTAAGTCAATATCTGAACCTTGTATATTTATTAATAATGGTTTTTCCTCATAATGTGTTACAAGAGTAGATGTAGCATCTAATCCTCCACTATAAAAACATGCTACTTGATCAGTTGTGTCATACGAATTATTAATTAACTGCTTATATACTATTTTCCCTTTAAATTTTATCATTGGATACATTTTTATATATCCATTCTTAAATTCTTTTATACTTTCATAAAACTCTTTGTCAATTTCATTTAGAACTAGTTCAGCATCAAAAATCCAAGTCATTGGTAATATATTAACAACAAATGGAATGCAAGCTATACTTATAGGTGTATCATCAATTGATTCAGTATACTCTAAGCTATACTCACTGCGTTTGTTAAAATATTTTTTCCATTCTCCTTCTATAGTATATTTATAATTTATTATATTTCCTTTTACTTCTACTTTATTTAATATTACTCTATTCATAATTTATCCCCTATTCAAATTGTTTTTTCCAATCTTTTATAAGATTTTCATTAATTTTCAGATTTGTAGTTATTTTTGAATTAATCATCTGTTCTAGTTGTTCAATGTTGTTTCTTTCAATAGCGACAAGATTATAAGTCTTTTTCATGTCTCTAGCTCTATTATCTACAATTAGAATTATACTTCTTTTTTTCTTTTGCATCGCATATATTCCAGCATGTAACCTTGTTCCAATGTAATCTATATCATTACTTTCTAATGTTTTTCTGTATTCATTTAGATGCGGTCCTACAATAACAATATTTTTAATATTATCTAATGTTTCAAAATATTCTAAATCTTCTGAACCTTGAACCCAGAAAAATACTTTCTTATAATTTTTAATTAGTATATTTATTAATTCTTGATCCTTTTCTTTGTTTTTGCAATAATCTGTTAATGTAAATATTACATTCTCTGCTTTATTTTGAGGAATGTTTTTACAAAATTCTTCATTTAGCATCCATAATGTGGCACATCCTGTATTTATTGCTTTAAATCCCAACTGTTCCAGTACTTCTTTTGTTTTCTCATCTCTTACTGAATGTATATATTTTTTGTTTAGTATTTTTTTATATAAGGTTTTTGTATATAAGTCCATATTTTTTCTATTTGGATTTATTCCTGCTCCAACTAAGATGCAATCTTTATATGGTTTCATATTAAAAATATTAATATTCCAATTAGCCCATGGTCTTATCATTCTGTACTGAATTATATTAGTTCCTGCAATGAATTTGTATTTTGCTTCTTTGCAATATTTATATATCATGTTTTTTGAAAAATTTTGATAAAAATGTGTAACTGGTGTATGAGTAGCATATCTTACTAAAAAATCTTTTTTTAATATATCTTCTAATTCTCTCTCTACCGATTCACATATTATATAATCTCCCATGTTTTGACTTCCACATGATGTATCAAATAAAATATTTTTTTCCATTTAAATAAAATCACTCCTTTACTGCCAAAAAAAACTGTAAACATCATATCCAGAATTAATGGCTGTGCTTTTAAAATATACAAAGTGGTATAGTGCAAATACTAAAAGTATAATTGCAATATATAATTCTTTATTTTTCTTGTTATGAGTTAAACTATTTATAATATTAGGAATTAAAATTATGTATGATGTAAAGAAATATGTTGTTATTCTTCCCAATATATATATTTGGGTTGTTAGCAATTGTGTTATAGTGCACCATATAGCTAAATTATATAGTATTTTATTGTTTTCATCTTTATCTATCGTTGTTTTGCTAAAGATTAGACTTGCTATCAGCATAAGAAGTCTTATTCCTAAATTCACAATACTTGTTGATGAAGCTGAATAATAAGACGTGGTTTGATATATTTGTCCATAATTTGTCCCATTAATAAATGATAAAATTATATCAAAAAATAAATATCCTAAAATTGCTCCTACAATATAAATACAAATGTTTTTTATATTTATGTTTAATCTGCATATATAATAGAAAGGTAAAAATATAATTGCAGAATTATGAACACTCGTCGCAAGTAAGACAAAAAATATAAATGCTTTTAAATTTTTTGTTTTTATATATTGAATACTATAAAATATTATTGCAATTGCAAGCATTTGCCTTGCTTGATTAAATGTTTGGTAAAACAAACACATACTTATAAAAATATACATGCTCACAGTTGGAATATCACTATTATTCCATATTGCTTTATAAAAGAAAAATAATGTAAAAAATCCTATTGTTAGATGCACAAAAACATAACTGTTTCCAAAAATTATGCCTATTATTTTACATATTACAATATATCCAACTCCTAGCCAATTCTTGTCTGCATATGTTAATGAATTATTCATAATTCTATTAAAAGCTAATACATAATTTTCTGTGTCTACACCAACAGTTATATTTCTAAAACCTATTAATACTAAAAGTGGAATAAATGATAATATTAAAAATATAGTTGATGTCTTTATTGTTCCTTTTTTCCTTTCTTTATTGGTTCTATGTTTTTCAGCTTGAATCAAAAAAAATAGTGAACAAATTTCAAATAGTAAATATATTATTATAGTTTTCACAACTTCCTCCCTTATTCAATATATTTATAATAATATTTTTCATACTGTGAAGTCATATATTCAGCTGATAAATATTTTTCTTGAAATTCAATTAGCTTTTGTTTGTTTATTGTCTTAATTTTGTTAAAAATAACGTCCTTTTTTTTATTAAAATCTAATTTATTAAAATATTCTCCAATATAATAATTTTGATCTATTTCAAAACATTCTTTATGAGAAGGTATATCAGAAAGCAAACACAATAATCCACAACTTAGAGCCTCTATTACAGAAATAGAAAATCCTTCTGATGCAGAGTTTGATACATATATATCTGAAGCTTGAAAATAATCTATAATATTTTCTTTAAAACCAACAAAAATTACTTTTTTATTTGCATTAATTTTAGCATTTCCCATTTGAGGTCCATCACCTACTATTAATAAATTCTCATTTTCTTTTAAAGCGTTAGAAAACATTTTTACTAATTCAACAACTCTTTTTCTTTCGTTAATAACTCCTCCATACACATATACAATGTTTGTATCATCTATATTTAATTCTTTTCTTATTTTTTGCCTTATATCACTTGAATTATTACTTTTTTGCACATTAATACCATTTCGAATATATGATACTCTTTTTAAGATATTTTTCAGAACATTATATGAAGTTTTGGAACAACAGATTGTTTCGTCGAATTTTTTTAGACAATATATATGCATCAATGCATATATAAATCCTTTAATATTTCCATAAGTATATCTGTAATCTTCAAAAATATTATTATGAATTGTTGTTATTTTTTTAGCTTTTACCTTATTACTTGATACAATAATTGTTGATACTATTCCATGTGTATGTATGATTTGTGGATTAATCTTATTTATTAAGTTTATAATTTTATTTCTTTGTTTAATTACCATTGACATTTTTTTTTCATAATTTAATTCAATTATTTTTATTCCGTCCTTTTTTAAATTATTAACTATTTCTTGATTATTCTGATTGATTAAAGTAAGTATCATAACATTATATTTTGATTTTTTCAAATTATTTATTATATTTTTTATTACTCTTGTCGGACCGCCATTTGTTAAAAAATTAATTGTATAAACTATGTCTATCATATTGTTTTCTCCTTATTCTTTTTTCTTAAAAAATTTCTATATATATAATCTCTAAGTGAATTTGGCATTAAGCAAACTATAATATGTGGAATAGTGGTTTTTAGATAATCTGTAAATGAAAAATATCCGATTTTAAGTTGTTCATTTTTAAATTTAAGAATAGTATTCATATATTTAATTCCCCCACGTCTTTTATAAAAGTTCTTTCCTATTCGCATATATACTAACGGCTCTTGAATATTATAACATTTACATCCACTTCTTAACATTCTTACATATAAATCATAATCTTCACACAAATAATATTCTCTATAATTTCCAGCTTTCAAAACTTCGCTTTTTTTATATAATAATGATGGATGCCTAAATGGGCATCTCTTTTTAGAAAATTTATATATTTCTTCATGTTTTTCCGGCAATATAACATGACAACTAACATTATTTATATTTTCTTCAAATTCTTCAACATTTGTTCCTACTAGCCCTAAATCAGGATGTTTTTCAAATATTTTAAATTCTTTTTCTATTCTATCTGGGCAAGAATAATCATCTGAATCCATCCTTGCTATGTATTCATATTTACAATTTTCAATTCCTACAGAAAGTGCAATACCCAAACCAGAATTTTCTTCTAGTTTAATAATATTAAATAATTTGGGGAAATTTTTTTCATACTTCAAAATTATTTCTTCCAATTCATCTGTTAATTTTCCATCTTCCACAATAACAAACTCTGATGGATAAATGGTTTGATTCAACATACTTTGTATACTATAGTCAAGCCATTCTGGTTTTTCTTTGTAATAGACGCTCATTAATACACTATATTTTTCCATTTTATTATACAATAGAATTGTGATTCTATTTTACTCCTTTTTTTCATATATAATTTATATATCCTTCATCTATTTTCATATTCTACTATAATGCAAAAAAAATAGCAACATATTGTTGCTATTTTTTGTCTAATTTTATATGCTATCTAACTATATTATTTACAACTTTTAGTCTATAGAATGTCGAAACTTGTCAACCAAAAGTATTTTACTTTGCTATATTTACATGTTATAATAAATTTGTTTATTAATTCAAATATATTTTTATTCTGCTACAATCTATTTCAAAAATTTGATTTTCAAGATTTTATTCTTAATTTTTTATTTTAAATTTTTAATTAATCTAATAAACATTATTGAAGTCGATGGGAATGTAGGTGATTTTTTATTTGTATATTTGAATACATATTTTAATTACTTAACTTGTAAAATTTGCACTAAAATATGTTTAAACAGAATAGAGTTATATGAGCAAACATACCCAACCTACAAAAGTAAAATTATTAGACCCCAAAATTGATGCAGTTTTTCAGATTCTTTTTTCTGGTTCAAATCCTCAAGTAATTAAAGGTCTTTTGTCCGCAATTTTAAATATGCCAATTAATGAGATTACCAATAATACTTTAAATTTGGAACTTAATAAGATTTTAGACAGAACTTATCCAACTGATAAGATTGGTGTTCTAGACGTCAGAGCTAGAGTTAATAATGAAATAGAAATCGACCTAGAAATGCAAATGTTAAATAAAGATATGCTAATCGAAAGGGTTTTATGGTATTGGGCTAAATTATATTCCAGCCAACTTAAAAGTGGTGATGAATATTCAGTATTAAAGAAAACTCTAGAAATTTTAATTGTTAATGATACTATCCCCTCTTTGAAAAACATTGTTAAACCGTGCACTGGATAGCATATACATGAACACAAAATATTTTCTGAGGTATTGACAGATAAGTTCGAGATTATTATAATAGAATTACCCAAAGTAGAAAAAGCATATAATAAGGATAAAAACAATTTACTTCTACAATGGATGATGTTTTTACTCAATCCAGAAAGTTTGGAGGTGTCTAAAATTATGCAAGAAAACGAAAATATTAAAGTTGCAACTAAAGAATTAGAAGAAATTAGTGAAGATGAAATTAACCAGAGAATTGCTGAACTCAGGGAAAAGGCTCGTAGGGATGAGGCAGCTCAACGTATGACTGGTGAACGTATTGGGCGTGAAAATGGTATAAAACAAGCAAAGATGGAAGTTACAAAAAAATTACTAGACTTTGGCATGCCCACTAATCAAATTTCAGAAATAACTGGGTTATCAGTTGAAGAAATTGAGACTTTATCCAATTAATATTTCACTATTTTTATAATGCATATTCTTTAATACATCATTAAAAACACTAGAGATTAATTAATCTAGTGTTTTTATTTTTTTCTTAATTTTTTTCTTATGCTCTTGGATGTGCTTTTCTATAAATATCCTTTAAGCTATCGTCTTGAAATTGCATATAAACTTGAGTTGACAATATATCTGAATGCCCAAGCATTGCCTGAATAGATTTTAAGTCTGCTCCATTTTGAAGTAAATGTGTAGCAAATGAATGTCTTAAAACGTGTGGAGTAATATCTTTTGAAATATGTGCTTGTTCTTTGTAATATTTAATTATTTTCCAAAAGCCTTGTCTTGTTAATCTATTTCCATTTATGTTAACAAATAGTGCTTTTGTTTCATCTTTTTTTATTAATATATTTCTTGCAGAAGTTACATATTCTCTTAATGCTTTTAATGCTATGTTTCCTAGTGGAATTGTTCTTTGCTTATTTCCATTTTTGCACACAACATACCCCTCTTCTAGGTTTACATCTTCAACATTTAAAGATATTATTTCTGTTACTCTCATTCCTGTTGCATATGCGAATTCTAACATTGCTTTATCTCTAATTCCTTTTAAATCTGTTGCCTGTGGTTGCTCTAATAATAAAGATACTTCGTTAGAGGTTAATATGCTTGGAACTCTTTTTTCTACCTTAGGTGATTGTATTCCTTCTGTTGGGTCTTCCCTCATTATTTTATTTTTTACTTCATATTGGTAAAAAGATCTAATTGATGCTATGTTTCTTGATATTGTAGATGGTTTTTTGCCAATTTCTTTTAAGTGTTCAATATATTCTTTCATCTCTTTTGTTGTTATTTCGTTATATTTTTTTTGCTTTTGTTCTAAATAGTTTTCATATTGTTTTATGTCTCTTTTATAAGATTGTAATGTGTTGTTTGATGCTTTTTTTTCATTTTCTAAAAAATCAAAGAATAATTTTAATTGTTTTTCCATGTTTTTCCCCCATCTATTTTTTTGTTTATGTAAATGCTGTATAAGTTATATCAAACAATTTTTAAAATGTAAATAGATTTTACATAATTTTTTAAAAATATTTTATTAAACTTCTTAATAAATTGGTAGAAATTCCTGTTTCAACTATTGCTGATACTATTAAAGCTAATAATATCAAGGTTGAAAATATAGTGTGCCTTATTATTTCTAATTTTATATTTTCTTTTCTTTTATCACTATATATTGATTTATAGGACTTTAGAGCACTTACTCCTAATGAAATTATTGCTGGTATAAATATAATGTTTTGCATCATCAATGATATTGCAGTAAATGCAATTCCTTTTCCTACTCCAAATACTACTGTTATACTTGAAATTGTATATCCTAAGCAAAAACCCCTGAAAAATATTATTCCAAATACTATTGGAATTCCAACTATAGTACTTCCTATGAACCATATTATCAATGTTAATATTATATTATCTTTTATATTGTTTTGTAATAATGTTATGTTACTGTTTGAATCAGTTTGTTTAAAAGCCTCTATATACGTATTTATATATGAAGTTATTTCTGTTTTTTGCTCTTCCTCTAAATTATTTACAAACATTACTCCTAAAAAAATTCCTATCAAAAATATTAAAGTTATTATTATGTATTCTTTTATATTATTTTTTATAAATTCTATTAGTATGTTAATTATTTTTCCTCTTTTTCTTTTTGATTTATTTCCTGCATCTGTTCTTATGTCTTCATATCTGTATTGTCTTGAAACTCTTTTAGGTGTTTTCATTTGTTCTCTTAAGTTCATTCTAAACTCCCTATCTCTAAATTTATACTATTCAATGTGTATTCGATATTTTTTAGTTTAGAACTTTTGCTTGTTTAGAATTTAAAAATTCCAGATTTCTGGAATTTTTAAATTAAATTCTATTCTATTTTTCCATAATTTCCGCCACCACCAGAGTGAACCTTCATTTCACCTGTACGTGCTCTTTCTATTGTGTTTGCTATTTTTTCGCCGACAACTGCTTCTATATCATCTTTTGATAATTTATGTAATATGTTCATTTCAGTTTCAAATGTATTTAACAATTTATCTATTGTTTTTCCACCAACTCCTGGTATAAATGTAAGTGGTACTTGATATATATATGGTGGCCTAAATTCTGGACTTTTTGTTTTTTGTTTATCTTTTATTAGTTCTATTCTGTCATAAACTCCAAAAGTTATATTACTTCCCCCACATTTTGGACAGGTTACTGCTGCTTCATCTATTTCTATTGTTTGATTACAGTCTTCACAGAAGCTTCTATGGTATTTTCCAAGTTTGGGATCTAATCCGTAATTTGCAATTATTTTTCTTCCATCTTGATTTTTTAATGCCTTTACTACCTCTTTGAAGCTTATATCTTTTACTAGCATTTTGTTGTATTCTCTTGCTATTTTTGGAAGTGAATGTGCATCTGAATTAGTTAAAAAGGTTCTTGTCTCTAATTCTGATATGGTGTCAGCTAAATATGTGTCTGAACTTAGTCCTAATTCAATCGCAAATATTTTGTCAAATTTCTCTTTAAATATATTTTCTAATCTGTCTGTGCAATTTCCATAATAGCTTTTATGTGGGGTAAAACAATGTGCTGGGATTAAAATTCCTCTATATCTTTCTACTATATCAATTAATTCATATCCTGATACATTTGATCTTTGCGTACTTAGAGTTATATTTTTTATATGTGTACTCATTTCTTTTGAGAAACCTTTTATGTCAGATAAATGTGGGAAAAAGCATATATTGTGTGCACTTCCACATTTTCCATTTCTTCCAATCTCTGAGGTTTCAACTTCACTACCTAAAAGAATGCATACTTTATCTTTGTAGATGATTCCTCCATCTTCTAACTCGTATGCATCTCCTGTTTTTAAAAAACTTTCTATATCTTCAATTACATATGGTGATCCACAATCTATTATTCCTACT
>CALXZT010000005.1 GCA_944393315.1 uncultured Clostridia bacterium | reverse complement strand
GACAAAAGTAGATGGAATTCAAGGAACAAATGGAATGAATATAGGAACAAAGAAAGATGAACTAGAAAGATAAATTACAAGTTATAGCAGAGAAATACCCACGAGTGTTAAAAGTATATTTTAAAATGGGTATAAATGAATTTTTAAATTTTTAATTAAATAGAACAAAATATAGAAGTAAGTCGAATATGATTTACTTCTTTTTTTGTTAGAAAAGGAGTGATGATATTATGCAAAAAAAAGAATTATTAGAACAAATAGGAAAATTAAATATGAAAATTGCATCATCTAATAAAGAATTAGAAGATTTAGAACTTGAATATAAAAAGAAAAAAATTGAATTGAGAAAATACAAAAATGAAAGAATAAGCTTACAATTAGAACTTCAAGAAAGTGAACTTGATTCTAATAAAAATGTGATAAGTGAAAAAAAAGTTAAAAGAATACAGAATAAAATTGTAGAAAAATATTGTAATGGTTACGATAATGAATATTATACACAGGAAAAAAATTATTCCAGAATAGATGACTCTTATATAAATTATATGAGAAAGAATGTTGTACCATATAATGATTAAAATTATATAAAATATAAGAAAGGAGAAAAAATGGAAGAAAAATTATATAAGAAATTAGAAAAAGAATTAAAAGATTTCAAAGATAATATAAAAGAAAAAGGTACTGATTATGCAATAGATAGAGCTTATGAATTGACAGCAAAGCAGGAAATAATTGATAGTATTATGTACGATCATCAGTTATCTAAAACAGAAATAAAAGCACTTTTATCAAGAGATAATGTACTAGATGAAATGTATGATGATTGGTTAAGTTTTGATGGAAATATGAGAGAACATATTAATTATTCTGTTGATAAGTCATTAGGTATAATTACTGAAAATTATAAAAAAGAAAAAGTAAAAACAAAAAATGATGCAAGATAGGAGGTGCAATATGTCAAAATATGTACCAAAAGAGTTAGTAAAAAAAGCAAAAGAAGTTGATTTATTGACTTATTTTATGAATTATAATCCAAGTGAATTAGTGAAAAAAGGTATAGGTACTTACTCATTAAAGACACATGATAGTGTCATTATAAGTAATGGATTATGGCATAGATTTTCAACAAATGAGGGAGGAAAAACAGCACTTGATTATCTTATGAAAGTGGAAAAAATGTCACTACAAGAGGCAGTAAAAAGTATTTTAAATATGGAAATAGTAAAATATGTTGTACCAAAAGAAGAACTGAAAGAGAAAAGAAAAATTGTTATTCCCATTAAAGCAAATACAAATAAACAGGCTATTGATTACCTTAAAAATCGTGGTATTGATGAAGAAATAATACAAGAATGTGTTGATAAAAAGTTGATTTATCAAGAAGATAAAACAAACAATATTGTTTTTTTAGGATACGATAATGATGGAAATATTAAGTATGCAGGATGTAGAAGTACAAATAATAAAAGAATAATGAGAGATGCAAAAGGTAGTTCAAAAGAGTTCTCTTTTAGAATGTTAAGCAATATAAAAAACAATACTATACATATTTTTGAAAGTGCAATAGATCTATTATCTTATGCAACAATGCTTAAAATAAAAGGATATGATTATAAAAATCATAATCTTATTGCACTTGCAGGAGTGTATCAACCAAGTTCAAATATAGAACAAAGTAAAGTACCAATAGCATTACAAAATTACTTGAATAAATATAAAAATGTACAAGATATAGTATTACATTTTGATAATGATAGAGCAGGAAGAGAAGCAACAGAGGCAATGATTATTGCATTAAGTAAGTACAATGTTTATGACATACCTGCTCCTTATGGTAAGGACATAAATGATTATTTATGTTATAAATTAGGACTAAAAAAAAGACAAGAAATTGAACAATATAAATATCAAAAAGTACAAAATAGGTAAAATTAAAGGTACAAAAAAATTTTGTAAAAATGAATTTCTTGTCCTAGCAAGCACTGAATTTGGGAGACCGAAAAATCGGAATCTCCAAATTCTATATAATGGGGCTTTGCCCCAATCCCCAATTTATTTTAAGAAAGGATGATGAGATGAGAAAAAGAAATATTAGAATACAAGTAAGACTTAATGATATTGAGTATGAAAAATTATTAAATGATATAGATAAAAGTGATAATAATATTTCAGATTATATTAGAAAACTTATAATTGACAAAGAAATAAAGGAAAAACCTGACCATGATTTCTTGAAAATTTTAAATGAACTGTCGAGAATAGGAGTTAATATAAATCAAATAGCTCATAATGTAAATGGTCTTGGAGAATTTGATAAAAATCGTTATGAACAAGAAGCAGATTATTTATTTACTATAGTAAAAAGACTAAAAGAAAAATATCTATGAAAGGAGAAATTTGCAATTGGCAACAACAAGAATATGGAAAATTGTAAAAAGATTAGATCATGTAGTAGATTATGCTAAAGACAAAAATAAAACAGAAAATATTGAATTTAAAAATGATAAAAGTAATTATCAAATGATTGTTAATGATTTAAGAGATGTAATTAATTATGCTATGAACTTTGATAAAACAGAAAAACAATTTTATATTACAGGAATTAATTGTGAAGGAAAATCAGCTTATGAAGAAATGAAAAATGTAAAAGATTTTTATAATAAAAATGATGGCATATTAGGATTTCATGCGTATCAATCATTTAAAGAAAAAGTTTCACCAGAACTTGCTCATAAAATTGGAGTAGAACTTGCTACTGAAATATGGGGAGATAGATTTCAAGTAATTGTAACAACTCATTTAAATACTGAACATATTCATAATCATTTTGTGATAAATTCCGTATCATTTAAAGATGGTTTAAAGTATTATGATAATCATACAACATATTCAAGAATAAGGCATGTGTCAGATGAAATTTGTAAAGAAAATGGATTAAGTACATTAGAAGAAAAGCTAACAAAAAAGAAATTAAATTATGAAAATTTTTATAAAAAATCTTTATACAATGATAACTATTCTAATAATGCAAAAAGAGATTTAGATTTAGCAATTAGACAAGCATATTCTTATGATGATTTTTTATTTTTAATGAAAAAATTAGATTATGAAATAACTTTTAGAGCAAATAAAATAAGTATTAGAAAAGAACCATATAAGAGGAATATACGAGTTGAAAGAAGATATGGAGAAAATTATTCAATAGATAATATAAAAAGAAGAATATTAGAAGAACAAGCAGTTCGAGTTCCTTTTATAGAAAATGTTTATAATTATAGAAAGGTACAATATCCTTTTGCAAAAAGGCATAAAAGAGCCAAAGCAAAAGGATTTATTGCTTTATATTATCATTATTGCTATTTACTAAAAGTGTTTCCTAATAATGTACCACAACAAAAGTTACCTGCAAGTATTAGAGCAGATGTTTCAAGAATGGAACAACTTTCAAATGAAGCAAGATTTTTATATCAAAATAAAATAAAAACTTTAGATGATTTATTAAATTATAAAGATGAAATTAATTATAAAATAAATGAATTATTAAGCCAAAGAGAAAGATTATGGGCAAAAAGAAAGTTATCAAAAGATGAAATCGAAATGCATAGAATTGCAGAAGAAATTTCATCTTTAAATGATAAAATAATCAAATTAAGAAAGAAGGTGGAAATGTGTGAAGATATTAAAACTAGAGTACCAAAGATAGAAAATAATTTAGAAGAACTAGATAAGCAAGAGGAACTTGAAAAAGAAACAAAAGAAAAGAAAAAAGAAAGAATGAAAAAGGGAAAGGAGCAATAATTTATGAGTGTAAATGGAGATGCATCAGAACAAGTTGTAAGATTAAGTTTAGAAGGATTTGAAGTAATAGCAAAATTAACAGGAAGTGGAGCGAAGAATATTGCAGCAATGCTTTATACTATAATGAAAGACAAAAATAAAAATCAAACTAGAGGAAAGATGAGATTAACTAGAATGCTACAAGCTGGAAAACCATTAAAAATATTTACAGTAAGTAGAGAAGATTTAAAGACTTTTGCAAGAGAAGCTAAAAATTATGGTATTACATATTGTGCATTAAAAGATAAGAATAGTAAACAGGAAGATGAAATGGTAGATATTCTTGTTAAAGATGAAGACGCTGCAAGAATAAATAGAATAGTAGAAAAGTTCAAATTAACAACAGTAGATACTGCAAAATTAGAAACAGTAACTAGCAAATCTATTGAAGATAAAGAAACAATGAGAAAAGAACAAGGAATACAAGAGAAATCTAAAGAGGAACAATTAGCAGAAGTACTTGCAGATAAACCTATACAAAAAGAGCAAAATACTCAAGAAAATTTCAATGTGGCAAAGACAGAAAAAAGCCCTCTGTCAAAGCCTTCCTCAAAGACTTCAAAGATGCAAGAAGGGGTTTCTAAAGGAGCAAATAAGCCTTCTGTAAAGAAAGAACTTGCAGAATTAAAAATTGAGGCTGAAAAGTTAGATAATTCTAAATCTAAAGAGAGAAGTAAAACAAAAGGTAAATCAAATAAGTCAAAGAAAACAAAGTCTAAAACAAGATTAAATAGATAGGAGGATTTTTAAGTGGAAGAAACAAGAACAATAATATTAGATAAATATGATTATAAATTAATGTTAAATGCATTAAATGAGTTTAGAAATACAAAATTGCAACAAAATATTGATACAGAAATTATAGACAGATTAATAATAAATCTGTTAAATACCCCTATAAATAAAAAATCTTTATCACTAAATAAAAATACAAAAGGAAAATACACACTTGAGACAAGATGAGAAAAAAGTTGCTAAAATATTTTATATAATTGGAATAATACCAATTATATGGATTTCTCTCCTTATAGCACCATATATAGATGGTGGATTAGTAAATATAATAAAAAATGGCAGTTTAGCATTCAGTAATCCTTTTAAAATAATTTTTACAGCGAATAGTATAAAAACTGTTTTTATTTTTTTGCTAATTTATATATTATGCATTTTATTATATGAATCTACTAGAAAAAACTATAGAAGGAGAGAAGAAAATGGTTCTGCAAAGTGGGGGGATGCAGGAAAAATAAATAAAAAATATAAGCAACCTAATAATTATAACAAAATACTAACGAAAAATGTTTCTATTGGTTTAAATGGAAAAAAACATAGAAGAAATGTTAATGTTTTGGTTATAGGAGGTTCTGGAGCAGGTAAAACATTTAGTTATTGCAAGCCAAATGTAATGCAATGTTCATCATCTTATGTAATATTAGATCCTAAAGGAGAAATTTTAAGAGATACAGGTTATTTACTCGAAAAAAATGGATATGAAATAAAAATACTAGATTTAATCAATATGGAAAAATCACATTGTTATAATCCATTTGTATATATTAAAAATGATAATGATGTTCAAAAGTTAGCAACTAACTTGTTTAAATCAACTACGCCAAAAGGAAGTACAACAAATGATCCATTTTGGGATACTGCAGCAAGTATGTTACTTTTAGCATTAATATTTTATTTAAGATATGAAGCACCTGAAGAAGAACAGAATTTTACAATGGTTATGGAATTACTTCGAGCAGGAGATGTAAAAGAAGATGATGATGATTATGTAAGTCCATTAGATATGTTATTTAATAGATTAGAAACTAAAAATCCTGACCATATAGCATTAAAATATTATAGAGCATATCATTCTGGTTCAGCTAAAACCTTAAAATCAATACAAGTAACTTTAGCATCAAGACTTGAAAAATTTAATTTAGAGAGTATGGCACAACTAACACAAACAGATGAATTAGACTTGCCATCATTAGGAGAGAAGAAAGTAGCATTATTTGCAATCATACCAGATAATGATACTTCTTTTAATTTTTTAGTTAGTATTCTATATACACAGCTATTTCAACAATTATTTTATGTAGCTGATTATAAATATGGAGGAAGTTTACCAGTTCATGTGCATTTTGTGATGGACGAATTTGCCAATGTTAGTTTACCAGATGATTTTGATAAGATATTATCTGTAATGAGGTCAAGAGAAGTTTCTGTTTCTATAATTCTACAAAATTTAGCACAATTAAAAGCTTTATTTGAAAAACAATGGGAGTCAATAGTAGGAAATTGCGATGAGTTTCTTTATTTAGGTGGAAATGAACAAAGTACACATAAATATGTAAGCGAATTACTAGGAAAAGAAACAATAGATACTAATTCTTATGGTAGAAGTTTTGGAACACATGGAAATTATTCAGAAAATGACCAAATAGCAGGTAGAGAATTGCTGACTCCAGATGAAGTTAGATTATTAGATAATAACTTTGCTTTATTATTTATTAGAGGAGAAAGACCAATAAAAGACTTTAAGTTTAATCTAAAGGAGCATTTTAATAGTGAATATACTCCTATTGGAAATAAAAATATACCACCATATATACATGGTGGTACTGAAAATGCAATAGGAACTCTTACATTTGATATTGATAATCTACAAATAGATACAAAAGAAATAGAAAACATAAATTTAAAAGAATTAGATATAGAGATATTATCAAATGAGGATATAGAAAATATGTATAAAGATGATATAGAATTTAATAGTCAAATAAAATAGCCCAGAGTATATTAAAAAATAAAATAATACTCTGGGCTTTTTTTGTATCCAAAAACAAAAATTATGTAAATAAAGAAAGAAGGTAATTAAATTATGAAGAATCAAAATAAAGTTAAAAAATTTATGAAAAATATGTTAAAAAAAGGAGCAATAATTATAGGATATGTTATAGCACTGAATGTTGCACAACAATTATATGTTTTTGCAGCTGATGACCCACTTACTGTTATAAACAATTTATCCGATTTTATATTTGGCTTAATAAGAGCAGTTGGAATGATAATATTAGGCTTTGGAGTAGTACAAGTTGGTATGAGTTTAAAATCACACGATCCAACACAAAGGGCAAATGGAATAATGACATTAGCAGGAGGGATTGTAATTACATTTTCTAAAGAAATATTAACCTTAATTACAGGAGGTTAAAATATAAGGACATATAAACTTTTTTATATGTCCTTTTTTATAAGAATATAGATGATTGGAGGTGTATAGATTTTGAACTGGATTGTAGGAAATTTACAAAATGCACTAGATACATGGAATGGAAAGTTATCAGAAATATATACTTTAGTAACACAAAGTCCTTCTAGCTTTAAAGATGGAACTATATGGGAAATAATTGTAAATATAAATGGAGCTCTACAGGCAATAGGATTAGCATTGCTTGTATTATTTTTTGTAGTTGGAGTAGTAAAAACTTGTACTAATTTTTCAGAATTAAAAAGACCAGAACAAGCAGTAAAATTATTTTTACGATTTGCAATAGCAAAAGGAATTGTTACTTATGGATTAGAATTAATGTTAGCAGTATTTAGAATAATACAAGGAATTGTTAGCACTATCATGGCAAAAAGTTCCTTTCAAGCGAGTGCAATGACTTTGCCTCAAGAAATAATAACTGCCATTGAGGATTGTGGATTTTTTGAAAGTATTCCTTTATGGGCAGTTACAATTTTGGGAGGTCTTTTTGTTACTGTACTTTCTTTTATTCTTATACTTACTGTATATGGAAGATTTTTTAAATTATATATGTACACAGCAATAGCTCCAATACCTTTATCATCATTCGCAGGTGAAACAACACAAAATATAGGTAAAAGTTTTCTAAAAAGTTATGTGGCAGTATGTCTAGAAGGAGCAATAATTGTACTTGCTTGTGTTATATTTTCGGCATTTGCAACTTCTCCACCAGTAGTAGATGCAGGAGCTGAAGCAGTTAATATGGTATGGAAATATATAGGAGAACTAATTTTCAATATGCTAGTTTTAGTAGGAACAATAAGATTATCCGACAGAATTGTAAGAGAAATGATGGGAATATAGGAGGTTTTAATATTATGGAAAAAATTACATTTGAAGATATAAATGAAAATTTATGTGATTTAGATACCGAATACAGAGAAGCATTAGCAAAAGCAGTAGTAGAACTTAATTATATTAGTGATACACCATTAAGCCTAAGCTATGGTTCAGTAAAGCAAAGATTGGAATGGGAAAAGTTTAATACAAAACCATTAACTGGAGAAGAAATAATAAATATTATTAAGTTTATGCAAAAGGAAATGAAGGGAGATTTTCAATATGGTAGGTTTAAAGAAATAGCTTCAATGTATTTAGATATAGCAAAACATATGCAAGAACAAAGTAATGATTATAAAAATAAAAGATTAGAAAATGGTATGAAGATATTGGAAACAGGAAACAGAGAAAATCAACCAGTTGCTTTAGTAGAAAGAACATTTAATGATGGAAAAAAAGAATACATTATAGGATTTAGCTATGAAATAAAAGATAAATCAATAGAATGGGGGTATGGTTATTATTATTCAGATAATATTAAGAAGGCAAAAGAGGATTTCAATAGAGTATTAAATGGTGAAAACTTGGATAATACTTTTCAAAATAATGAAAAAGCAGAAGAAATGAAAAATGAATTTAAAGTAGAGTTTTATACTGAAGAAGAAATAAAAGAATTAATTAGAACAAAAGCAGAATTATATTATGTGAATGATGGTATTGATGAAGCAATAATAAAATTAGAGGATATACCTGATTTTATAGTTGATTATAATAGAAATTTAGAAATGAGAGATTTAAAATTCTTTAGTGTAAGTAAAGAGGACTATGAACCTGACATAATTACTTATGGAGAATTTTTAAATAAAATTGATCCACTTATAAGAGAAAAAATTATAGATAGATTAATTGCTCTACAAACGAATGAGGCTGAAATAAGTCGATATAAAATTATAGATGAAGAAGTATATAGTAAAGTGCGACATGAATTAGAAAATGAAAAAACAAAAAAACAGAAAAACAAGGGGGTTAGATAGTTGAAAAACAAAAATAATATAAAATATCATTCACAAAAAAAGATTTTATTTTTAATGGTATTCAAATTAGAGAGAATCCAGATGATGCTTTTGACAATGCAATAAAAAGAGGCATGAAAAAACCTGAAGACTGGATGTATATGTATTCTAAAAATGGAAAAGACTTTTTTAAACATTGTGATAGCAGATGTTATAAATCATATCCTCAATTTGGTGTGATAGAAAAAATTAAAAATAAAATTCAGAGAGAAAGATAAAAATAAAATAAGGAGGAAATATAATACATGGAAGTAAAAATAAATAAAGATATTAGAGAATTTAGCGAAAGCATATTTTTTGGACTGTCATTAAGACAGTTCATTTTTTCTTTATTGGCATGTGCTGTAGCAGTTATTCTATATTTTACATTAAAGCCACATCTAGGACTAGAAACTGTATCATGGGTATGTATATTAGGTGCAATACCTTTTGCAGTATTGGGATTTGTTAAATATAACGGAATGACTGCTGAACAATTTATTGTTGCATTTATAAAATCAGAATTTCTTATTCCTAAAAGATTAACTTTTAAATCTAAAAATATTTATGCAGAGATTTTTAAACCAACAATAAATAAAAAGTTAAAACAAGGAATATTAAAACCTCAACACAAGCATAAAGAAAAGAAAAGCAAAAAGCAGAAAAAAACAAAGAAGGAGGTAGGAAATAATGCTGAAAACACTTAAAAAGATTTTTAAACTTGATAAAGAAAAATTTAAAGTTCCTAAAAGTGTACAAGATATTATACCAGTAAAAGCAATATGGGAAGATGGTATTTTTTTAGTAGGAAAGAATAAGTATTCTAAATCATTTAAGTTTTTAGACATAAACTATGCAGTAGCAAGTAAAGAAGATAAAGAAGCATTGTTTTTAGATTATAGTGAAATACTTAATTCATTGGATACCGGAGCTACAACTAAAATTACAATAAATAATAGAAGAATAAATAAATTAGACTTTGAAAAAAGAATACTACTTAAAGATACTAACGACAACCTAGATAAATACAGAAAAGAATATAATCAAATGCTTATATCTCAAGCAAAAAATGCAAATGAAATAGTACAAGAAAAAATAATTACTATTTCAGTATATAAAAATTGTATTGAAGAAGCAAGGAATTATTTTACAAGAGCATATACAGAATTAACAAATCATTTCAATTCATTAGGTTCAAAATGTATAGAATTGGATACAAAAGAAAGATTAAGAATTGCACATGATTTTTATAGAACTGGAGAAGAAACATCATTTCATTTTAATTTACATGAGTCTATGAAAAAAGGTCATAACTTTAAAGATTTTATTTGCCCAGATACTGTTGAATTTGAAAAAGATTATTTTAAAATTGGAAACAGATATGGTAGAGTCTTATTTTTAAAAGAGTATGCAAGTTATATAAATGATGATATGGTTTCAGAATTAACTGATTTAAATAAAAATATGATGTTATCAATAGATATTATTCCAATCCCAATGGATGAAGCAGTAAAAGAAGCAGAAAATCGTAGATTGGGTGTTGAAACTAATATAACTAATTGGCAGAGAAAACAAAATGCAAATAATAACTTTAGTGCAATAATACCTTACGATATGGAACAACAGAGAAATGATTCAAAGGAATTTTTAGATGACTTAACATTAAGAGATCAAAGAATGTTTTTAGCAGTTATTACTATTGTAGTAACAGATGATACAAAAGAAAAACTAGACATTGATACAGAGGCTTTATTGCAAATAGCAAGTAAGAATTTGTGTCAATTAGGAATATTAAGATTTCAACAATTAGACGGACTTAATACTGTATTACCATTTGGTGTAAGAAAAATAGATGCATTAAGAACATTAACAACAGAATCTTTAGCAGTTTTTATGCCTTTTAAAGTGCAAGAAATAAGGCACGAGAATGGTATTTTTTATGGTCAAAATGCTATAAGTAAAAATATGATAATAGCAGATAGAAGACAACTTTTAAATGGAAATTCATTTATATTAGGAGTGTCAGGAAGTGGAAAATCATTTACTGCAAAACAAGAAATAGCATCTATTAAATTAAAAGATGCAAATGCAGATATTATTTTAATAGATCCTGAAAGGGAATATTCTCCTTTAGTGAAAGCTTTGGGTGGAGAAGTAATAAAAATATCTGCTACAAGTAATAATCATATAAATGCTATGGATATGAATAGTGAATATGGAGATGGGGCAAATCCTGTAATTTTAAAATCAGAATTTATATTATCTCTATGTGAACAACTAATTGGAAGTAATAATCTAGGACCGAAACAGAAATCTATAATAGATAGATGTACTGCAAATGTTTATAGAGTATTTCAACAAGGAAATTATCAAGGTATTCCTCCAACATTACAAGATTTTAGAGATGAGTTACTAAAACAACCAGAAGAAGAAGCAAAAGAAATTGCTTTAGCAATAGAGTTATTTACCAATGGCTCATTAAATACTTTTGCAATGAATACAAATGTAAATACATCTAATAGTTTAATTTGTTACGATATTTTAGATTTAGGAAAACAATTACTTCCAATAGGAATGTTAGTTGTGCTAGATTCAATATTAAATAGAATAACAGCAAATAGAACAAAAGGAAAAAATACTTATATCTTTATAGATGAAATATATTTATTATTTCAATATGAATATTCTGCAAATTTCTTATTTACACTTTGGAAAAGAGTTAGAAAATACGGAGCATTCTGTACTGGTATTACTCAAAATGTAGAAGATTTATTACAAAGTCATACTGCAAGGACTATGCTAGCCAATTCAGAATTTATAATAATGCTTAATCAAGCAAGTACAGATAGATTAGAACTTGCAAAATTGCTTAATATATCTGATTTACAAATGAGTTATATAACAAATGTAGGAGCTGGAGAAGGACTTATAAAAGTAGGTTCATCTTTAGTTCCTTTTTCTAATAGATTTCCAAAGAATACAGAACTATATAAATTGATGACTACCAAACCAGGAGAAGGATTAAATGAATAAGAAATATATTATTATTTTATTGCTACTAATAGTTATATTAGCTATTAGTAGCTTCTTTATAATTAAAGAATTTGCAGAAAATAAAAAAGAAACAGATATATATGATGAATTACAAGAAATTGTAATAGAAGAAAATACAGATATTGATACTAAAAATGTTGATACTGAAATAGAAAAAAGCGAAGGGAAATCTAGTAATAAGTATAATTTAGAAAATATAGCAAAGATTAATTCAGATGTTGTAGGCTGGATAAAGATAGAAAACACTAATATAGATTATCCTATTATGCAAAATGGAGATTACTATTTGCATAAAGATATTTATAAAAATTATTCTAGTCATGGCACTCCCTATTTAGCACCATTTTGTAATTTGAAAAAATCAGATAATTTAATTATATATGGACATCACATGAAAGATAATACAATGTTTTCACAACTTGAAAAATATAAGAATTATAACTTTTACTTAAATCATAAGTATATTAAATTTTTTACAATAGAAGATGGAAAAACTATTGAGAATAATTATGAAGTAATGATAGCATTCAAAACAATAGCTTATTCAGATGAAGGATTTAGATATTATTCTTATACTGATTTTCAAAATTATGAAGACTATGAAGAATTTGTCGAAAATTGTAGAAATTTAGAATTTTATTATACAGGAGTTGATGGAACTCATCAAGACAAGTATATTACTTTATCTACTTGTGAGTATTCACAGAAAAATGGAAGAATGATAATAGTAGCAAAAAAAATAAAAAAAATTTAGAAAAATGAACTTTTTTGTCGATTTATGATATAATTACATTGAACAAAATAATTATAAAAATCGCAAGATGTTGTGAATAATGTTGACAAATATCGACAAAAATCGTATAATGTAAATATAAGGAGGTATAGTATTGATTTTTTAAGGAGGTACTATATTATGAGAGTTAATTATAAAAAATTGTGGATTTTGTTAATCAAAAAAGACATTGCTCCAGTTGACTTAAGAAAAGACTTGAATATAGCTACAGGAACAATGACAAAATTAAGAAGAAATGAAGAAGTTGCCCTATCTGTGTTGATGCGTATTTGTGAATATTTGGATTGTGATATAGGAGATATTTGCGAGTTTGAAAAAACTCAAGATAATTAAAAAATGAGGGGATAATTATGGTGGATTTGAAACTAGAAAATGATGAGGGAATAATTCAACAAGCAGAAAGTGTTGAAATGTACAAAGCAAATGATGTTTATGAGGAAATATACGAAATGTATTTAACTAATAAGAATATTATTTGTTATTATGAAAAATCAAATGGACTATTTTCAAAAAGTGAAGAAATTATAGAAAAAATCTCATTGCAAGATATAAGAATAGTTAATGATAAATTACAAATTTCAAAAGTAGATAATGATGAATATGGACTAGGATTACAAATTCTTTTACAAGATGGAGAAAGAATACACTTTGTTTTTGATAAGAAAAAAGAATTACAAATTTGGTATGATGCTATATTAGAAATTATAACAGGGAAAAAAAGTGAAAGTAATACAACAAATGAGTCTTTAAAAAAAGAAAATGCGATAGTTGGTAGCTTTTTAGGAGTTGTTAAAACAGTAAAAGACATTGCAAAAGACCAAATTGATGAAGTAAAAGAACAAATTAATGATGTAAAAGATATGTTTATAGATGAAGAAGAAGTTAATACAACATCAAATAATAAGATTGAAGTAAAACAGGAAGAAATAGAGAATAATTTAAGCAAAAACAAAAAAGAAAAGGTAAAAGAAAGTATGAATAGTGAAAAAGAGAAAAGTTTCTATTGTAGAAATTGTGGAGAGAAGTTAATGCCTAATTCAAAATTCTGCAATTATTGTGGAACACCAACTGAAGATACAATAGATAAAAAAAATGTGGCAGAAGAAAAGAAAAATGAAACAAGTAGAGAAGAATTAACAGAACGAAAAATGGTCTATGATGGTAAAATTCATAAGTGTCCAAATTGTGGAGAGGTATTAAATTCATTTGTTACTAATTGTCCTGCTTGTGGATATGAACTTAGAGATTCAAAAAATTCTAGTGCTGTTGAAGAATTATCAAGAAAATTAGAAGAAATTGAACAAAATAGAGATAGAACAAAGGTATCTACTAAAATTTTGGGAGCATTTAACTTAAGTGATGGATTAACAAAAACTGATGAACAAAAAATTTCGTTAATAAGAAATTTTCCTATTCCTAATACAAAGGAAGATTTATATGAATTTTTAATACTATCAAAATCAAATATAGAAATCGATCTTTATGAAAATACACAAATAAAAAGTGCAAGATTGGCAATATCAGATGCTTGGAAAGCTAAATTTGAACAAGCATATCAAAAAGCAAAACTATTATTAAAAAATGATGATAGAATGATTGAAATTGATGCAATGTATAAAGAAATAAATCACTCTATTAATAAAGCTAAAAGAAAAACATGGGTTATATTAGGAGTTGTTTTTGGAATACTTGTTGTCATGTATGCTTCAATATTTGGAATTATAGGACTAACAGGTGGATTTTCTAGTGATAAATCAAAAAGCAATCATTCAAACAGTGAAAGTGTATCAATTGTAGAAAATAAAGATACAACTAAACAAGAAAACAACAAAGAAACAAAAACAGAGCAAAAAACTTCTGTATCTCTTGGAGATAATATAGTAGTAAATAACAACGAATATATAGAAATAAAAGAAGTTGGATATACGAGATCAAGTAGTTATTTAACTTGTGTTGTAACTATATCAAATTCTTCCCAAAAAGCTATTGAATATCCTTCGTTTAGAGTAACTGCTTATGATAAGGATGGCAAAATTTTAGGCTCTGAAGAAAGAGTATTAAGTTTATTATATCCAAATCATATTATGGTTGACGAAGGAACATTAATTAAGATGTCAGAAGAGCCTGATAAGATTGAAGTTACAATGCTTGAACCAGATGATTACAAAATCAAAGATGTTAGTACATTAGAACATCCTCAATATAATGAAATGAAATGTCAGAATATTTCAGTAAATTCTGATAAAGTTACAGGTGAAGTTTATAATCCAAATGACTATAAAATGGAACAAGCAAAGATTACGATAGTTTTCAGAGATGGCAATAATAAGATTATAAATAGTGAAAGTACTTTTATAGATAACATACCTGCAAATGGAAAAGTACCATTTGATATTTCACTACCTTCTGATGCGAAAGTAACTGATAAAATTGAAGCAACTGCATGTATATGGTAGTATATATAATTTTTGAAAAGGAAAGGGTTGATTATTATGGGATTATTTAATACAGAAAATAATGGAGGATTTATGGATGAAATTAGATGTGACGAACCATCATATCTAATATGGAAATGGCATCCAAAAGGAACACAAGGAGGAGATAATACAAGAGAAAATTCAATTCGCTGGGGTTCATCATTAAGAGTAAAAGATGGAGAGGTTGCAGTTTTTGTATATAAACAAAAGGACGGAACAATGCAAGATTTCATTGTTGGACCTTTTGACCAAACAATAAAGACAGCTAACTTTCCTATATTAGCAAGTATTATAGGTTTAGCTTATGATGGTGGAACACCATTTCAAGCAGAAATTTATTTTATAAATCTTGCACAAATAATTCAAACAAAATTTGCAGTACCATTTTTCGATGTATATGATCCTAGATTTGAAGATTTTGGAGTTCCTGTTGCAGTAAGAGGTTCAATTAATTTCAAAATCACAGATTATAAAGAATTTATAAAATTACATAGATTAAATACATTTAAACTTGAGGAATTTCAAGTGCAAGTTCGTGATGCAGTAACTAGATATGTAAAAGATATAATTACGAATATTCCTGCTAGTAATAATATTCCATTAGTTCAGATTGAAACTAAAACTGCTCAAATAAATGATGAAATTGAAATATATGTAAAAGACAGATTTAAAGAAAATTTTGGAGTAGATGTTTCAGGAGTAGATTTATCAGCAATAGAATTAGATAAATCTAGTGAAGGATATAAAGAATTAATGAGTGTTACTAAAGATGTTGCAGGTGCTATTAAGAAAGCAGAAGTAGAGGCAAAATTAAAAGACATTGAGGGTAACCAAAGAATTGAAATGGAAAATAAAGAAGAAACGCTTAGAATACAAAGGGAAGAAGGACAATATGCAATGCATAAAAAGACACAATCTGATAATATGGGTGCATTCCAAGTTGAAAAACAAGCAGAAGTTGGAGTTGCAGGAGCAGAAGCATTAGGCAAAATGGGAGAAAATGGAGCAGGAAATGTTAATCTATCAGGTGGAAGTGGAGATGGATTTAATATGGCTGCAATGATGGCAAGTATGGCAGTTGGTGGTGCAGTTGGTCAAAATATAGCAGGTTCAATGAACAATATGATGTCAGGAATAAATAATCCTGCACAGACTGAAAAACCACCAGTTATTCCAACAGAAGAATACTATTTAGCAGTTGATGGAAAGCCAACAGGTCCATATAGTATAGAAAAATTAAAAGAAATGATTATATCAGGACAATTAACACCTTCAAGTTTACTTTGGAAAACAGGAATGAAAGAATGGGTAAAAGCAGATACAATAGAAAAACTAAAAGATTCATTTATGCCACCTATCCCACCAAATAACTAATATCAAAGAATAATTAAGAAAGAAGTTGAGAAATCAACTTCTTTTTTGTTGGAAAGGAGTTGTATATGGCAGATATAAAAATAAAAGTAAAACCTCAAGCTACAATAAAAAATATTGATAAAAGTATAGTTGGAGTACAAAAGATAAAAAATAATTTGATAACAACGAAAGAGAAAATCAATGAAATTACTATTGATGATGATAATAATTCAGGAGAAGAATATGCAGGAAGAAAAGTACAAAATGAAATAAGCTATGCAACAAGAAAAGGTGTTGAAAAAGGAAATGAAATTGGTAAGAAATCATTGAAAAAAACACAACAAAATTTTATTAAAGGAAAGAAAAAAGTTAATACTTTCAAATCAAGAATTAAAGAAAAGAAAGCAAAAGAACTAAAAAATGTAGTAAATAATACTAATAAAACGATTAAAAGTGGAACAAAGAAAACAATTAAGACTGCAAAGAATTCCACTAAAATAACAGGAAAAAGTATAAAAACTGCCGAAAAAGTTGCTAAAAATAGTCAGAAAGTTGCAAAAGAAAGTGTTAAGATGTCACAAAGAGTGGCAAGAGCTTCTAAACAAGTAATGCAAGCAACAGTAAGAGGAGTAAAAGTAGCTATAAAAGCAACAATAGCTACAATCAAAGCAGTAGTTGCTACAACAAAAGCATTAATCTCTGCAATTATAGCAGGAGGTTGGATTGCAGTTGTTATAATACTTGTAATAGTGTTAATAGCAGGATTTGTTGCCGTTATATTTAATAGTGACGGAGATGCTGATTATGACAGTTCTCAAATTCCTAATAGTCAAATAGTATTAGTTGCTAAAGCACAAATAGGAAATGAAGGAGGAGATAAATTTTGGAAATGGTATGGATTTGAAAATCATGTAGAATGGTGTGCTTGCTTTGTGAGTTGGTGTGCTAATGAATGTAATTACATAGATAAAGGAATTATTCCTAAATTTGCTTTATGTACAGACGGAATAAATTGGTTTAAAGAAAGAAATCAATGGAATGACAGAGGAGATAGTTATTATCCGATTGTTGGAGATATAATATTTTTTGACTGGTATGATGAGAATGGTAAGCAAGATGGAAATTGTGATCATGTAGGAATAGTTACAAGAACAGATATAACTAACAGAAACATTTATACGATAGAGGGAAACACAAGTAATAAATGTGCTGAAAGAATGTATTCATTTGATAATGAACAAGTGATGGGCTATGGAAGTCCAAAATATGAATAAAAATAGTATCAAGTAAAAGTTTTTATACTTTACTTGATACTATTTATTTTTTTGCTTTTTTATGATAATATGTAAAAAGTTATAAGGAGTGATAATAAGTTGGATGATAAAGATATTATAAAACTAATAGAAAATACTTTAAAAATTAAAATGAAAATTAATCCAAATTATATTAGATATACATATTATGAGTTAAGAGTAAAATATAATTTATCAGAAGAAAATACAGACAGATTTTTAATTTTAATAAGAACAAAATTAGAAAATCAAGGTTATAGTGTATTTTTTACTGGAGCTAAATTTGAGTATAATAATGCTAAAATTACAGTACAAGATAATGAACTTATGATAGCAATAAAAGAAATGGAGAAGTGAAGTTGAACAAAAAAAAGAATTTTGAATATATTATTGTTAGTACAATATATAATGAAAACGAATATAAATATAATGAAATAAATGGAGAAAAACAAGAAAAGCCAGATTTTATTTTAAGAAGAAATAATGGGATAGAATTTGGAGTAGAAGTAACAGAATTATATTATAATGAAACATCCGCAAGGTTAAAAAAAAGACCAAAATATGTTGAAGATATAAAAAGAGGAGAAATAGATAAAAGAGATATAAAACTTTTACATGTAAATTCATTATATCTTGATATTGGTAATGATAATGAACCAGATTATCAGTTTTTATTTAATAATTTTACTATTCCACAATATACTGAGAATGATTAAAAAAAGACACTAATAAATAGATTAGAAGAAAAAAATAAGAGTAAAGAATACGAAAGAAATTTAGAATATATAGAATTAGTTATTTATGATACAGAAAGCTTTTTTTATGATTATTCAGAGGAAAAAGCAATAAATTTTCTAAAGCAAAATAGTGATATTTTAAAGGTAATAGAACAAACAATATTTAAAAATGTATATATTATGACAATTATAAATAAGAAACCTAACACCATAAAAATTAGAAATAGTCAATATGAGATAAATTCAAAAAAATCACATTAACTACACAAATGTAAATATAAGAGTTGCTGAAAAATATGCAAAAAATAAAAATGAAACAAGGCATTTGAAGATAAATTTCTTTAAATGTCTTTATTTTAATAATCAAAATACTATTTGTATATTTATAACTATTGGAATTTTTTTGAATTTGTTATATAATGTAACCATAAAAATGTATATAAGGAGTAAAAGATGAAAAAAGTTGAAGGAATATGTCATCTTTGTGGGAAATATACAGAGTTAACTTTTGAACATGTTCCTCCAAAGAGTGCTAATAATAAAGAAAGAGCCAAATTAATAACAGGAAGAGAGATCTTTAATACAAAAAAATTACAGGCTGGCATAACTTTAAGATATATAAATCAACAACAAGGAGCAGGAAATTATACTTTGTGTAAAGAATGTAACAATAATACAGGTGACTGGTATGCAAAAGAATACATCAAATTTGCAAATGAAATAGGATATATTTTGACAAATGAAATAAATATTAAAACTGCAAAAGGAATAGGTTTGGATAGTAATAAATTATATTTTCAAAGAATAATAAAACAAATTCTATGTATGTTTCTATCAACTATACAACCAGAATATGCAATGGAATTTAAAGATATTAGAGAATATGTACTGAATAAAATTTCAACAGAATTTAATAGCGAAAAGTATAGAGTTAGTATGTATTTACTAAAAAATTATGAAATAAGTCATTCAGGAATTTTAGGTTTATTATTAAAAGAAAATGGAAAAACAACAATAAGAAAAGTAGCAATTATGAACTTATATCCAATAGGATTTATATTAGAAATAGATCCACCTAAAAAAAATATTGATGATACAACAGATATTACCAAATTCACAACTTTAGAATACGATGAATTACAAAATGTTGTAATGACTTTTACAATAACAGAAAAATATTCATTACATAATTTTACAGATAGATTTATTAAAGAAAATAGTGATAATAGGAGTGATAATAATGGCAAATAGTAAAAAAGATAAATCAATGGAATCAATTTTATGGAGTGCTTGCGATAAATTAAGAGGAGCAGTAGAGCCATCAGAGTATAAACATGTTATCTTAAGTTTGATTTTCTTAAAATATGCAAATGATAGATTTGAGATTCAAAGAGAAAAATTAATAAAAGAGGGAAAACCTGAATTTATGTTAGATTCAGTATCTTTCTACGAACAGGACAATGTTTTCTTTATACCTGAATGTGCAAGATGGAGCTATTTAATGAGTCAATCTAAAAAAGAAGGTCTAGCTATAAAAATAGACACTGCATTACACGAAATAGAAATTAAAAATCCATCATTATCAGGAGCATTGCCAGATAACTATTATTCAAGATTAGAATTAGAAAATAATGATTTAGCATCTTTATTAGATAAAATGAATGAAATAGATTTAAAGAAATCAGATGACCAAGATGTGTTTGGTAGAGTTTATGAGTATTTTTTGTTACATTTTGCTATAAAAGAAGGAAAAGGAAAAGGAGAATTTTATACACCACAATCAGTAGTTTCATTTCTTTGTGAACTTATAGAACCTTATGATGGTAGTGTATATGATGGGGCTTGTGGATCTGGAGGTATGTTTGTTCAATCAATGAAATTTATACAAGAACATCAAGGAGATACAAAAAGAATTAGTGTTTTTGGACAAGAAAAAACTGGAACAACATTAAAATTAGCGAAAATGAATTTGGCAATAAGAGGAATATCTGCTAACATGGGTTCTAAACCAACAAGTACATTCCAACATGATCAACATCCTGATTTGAAAGCTGACTATGCATTAATGAATCCTCCTTTTAATCAAAAAGAATGGAGAAACAATAATGAACTTACAGATGATCCTAGATGGAAAGGTTATTTAGTTCCTCCAACAAGTAATGCAAATTATGCATGGATTTTGAATTTTATAAGTAAATTAAACAATAATGGAGTTGGATGTTTATTGTTAGCTAATAGTGCATTGTCTGCTTCTGGGGTAGAATACGAAATTAGAAAAGAACTAATTAAAAATGATTTAATAGAGGCTATTATAATTTTACCTATGAATATGTTTTATACAACAGATATATCAGTTACAATTTGGATTTTTAATAAGAATAAAAATGAAAGAGTGGTTAATAAAAATGGTGTAGATAAACATTACAGAAATAGAAAAAATGAAATATTATTTATGGATTTAAGAAAAAAAGGACATCCTTTTGAAAAAAAGTATATTGAATTTACAACTGATGATATGAAAGAATTTTCATCAACATATCATAATTGGCAAGAATATGATAAATATAAAGACTATAAGGATATAAAAGAATATTGTAAATCTGTGTCAAGTGATGAATTAAAAGACTATGCATTAGTACCTAGTAAATACATAGAATTTGAAGATAATGATGTGGATTTTGATTTTGATATAAATATGAGAGAGATTCAAAATAATTTAAAGGATTTATATATTGAGGATGATAATAACAAAAAGAAGATAAAAGAATTAATGGAGGAACTAGGATATGGCATATAAAAAAATAGGCTCTATTATTAATCAAGTTAATGAAAAGAATTCTTCGGGAGAATATTCTAATGTGCTAGGAGTATCAATAGATAAAGAATTTATGCCTTCAGTTGCTAATATTATAGGAACGGACTTAAAAAAATATTATATTTTAAGAAAAAATAGGTTTGCATTTAATCCAATGCATGTTGGCAGAGATAAAAAATTGCCAATAGCATTGTATAGAGAAGATGATGTAGCTCTTGTTTCTCCTGCATATAATATGTTTGAAATAATAGATCAAGAAATTGATAAAAAATATATGATGTTGCTTTTTAAGACTGAAAAATTTGACCATTTATGTTGGTTCTATACAGATGCAAATGTTAGAGGAGGACTATCTTGGGAAGATTTTTGCAATATAGGATTTGATTTTCCAAAAAAAGAAAAACAAATGGAAATTGTAAATAAATATAATTTTATTGAAAAAGAAATTAATAATATAGAAAATATAAACGAAAATATCCAATCTTTAATAAATACATATTATAAAAAGATTTTTAATAAAAATTATAAAACAGAAAAAGCAGACAAAATAGCTAAAATAACAATAGGAAAAACACCACCTAGAGAAGAAAGTGAATGCTTTTCATACGACAAAAATGATGTTAAATGGGTTTCTATTGCTGATTTAACTAAATGTACTACTTATATCTTTGACTCTAATGAAAAACTTACTCAAGATGCAATAGATTTATATAATGTAAAAGTTATTCCAAAAGATACAATATTATTAAGCTTTAAAATGACTGTTGGAAAAACTGCAATTACAACAGATGAAATGTGTACTAACGAGGCAATAGCACATTTTCAAGTAAATAAAAAAGAATATCTATTTTATTTATATTCTTTTTTGAGTAATTTAAACTATGAAAAATTGGGAAGTACATCTGCAATTACATCCGCAATAAATTCTAAAATAATTAAAAATATTGATATTCCAATGCCAGATGAGAAAGAGCTAATTGAATATAATAACAAGATTCTTCCATTATTTGATACATTAAAAATAAATGAAATGAAAATAAAAGAATTAAATCAATTAAAAAAAATAATTGTAAAAAAGATAAATAAAGGAGATTAAAATGTTTCAAGAAAGTGATTTGGAAAATTTAATAGTAAATTTAATTTCTACAAAGGGATTTGAATATGTTTTTGGAGAGAACTTAAATAGAAATTATGAAAATGTATTGATTGATGAAGATATAAAAGCTTTTCTATTAAAAAAATATGAGAATCAAGATATTACTAATGAGGAAATAGAGCAAATAATATTATCGTTAAAAGCAATTTCATCGTTTGATATATATGAGGCTAATAAAAAAACTTTTTTGAAAATAGTAGATGGGGAAAACTTTATAAGGTTAGATCGTAGTAAGAAAGATTTTTATTTACAACTTTTTGATTTTGAACATCCTGAAAACAACATTTTCAAAGTTTGTAATCAAGTAGTAATAAAAGGAAATCAAAAAAGAATACCTGATACTATTATTTATATAAATGGTATTCCAGTAGTAGTGTGGGAATTTAAATCAACAACAAGAGAAGATGCAACAATTTATGATGCTTTTACTCAAATAACAACTAGATATACAAGAGATATTCCCGAATTGTTTAAGTATAATGCCTTTGTTGTTATATCTGACGGTATAAATAGTAAAATGGGTTCTGTATTTTCAGATTATGAGCATTTTTATGCTTGGAGAAAAGTAAATGATGAAGATAAAGAAGAAGATGGAATAAATTCTCTATATACAATGATAGATGGTTTGTTTGATAAAGAAAGATTGCTAGATGTTATACATAATTTTATATATTTTCCAGATGATTCTTGTGATAAAGAATTAAAAATAGTTTGTAATTATCCTCAATATTTTGCTGCAAATAAATTACTTAAAAATGTATTACAACATAAAAGACCAGATGGAGATGGAAAAGGTGGAACTTATTTTGGAACAACAGGTTGTGGAAAAAGCTATGGAATGTTATTTTTATCAAGATTATTAATGAGAAATGAACAGTTACATAGTCCTACAATTATTTTGATAACTGATAGAACTGATTTAGATACTCAATTATCAGAGAATTTCACACAATCAAAGAGATTTCTTGGAGATAAAGAAGTATTAAGTATATTAAGTAGAGATGATTTAAAAGAAAAATTACAGGGAAAAGCATCAGGTGGGGTATATTTAACGACTATACAAAAATTTACTGAAAAACTAGATTTATTAACTGATAGAGATAATGTTATATGTATTTCTGATGAGGCACATAGAAGTCAAATCAATTTAGATGCAAAAAAACTTATCACTGAAGAAGAAATAAGAACTACTTATGGATATGCGAAATATTTACATGATTCACTACCGAATGCGACATATATTGGATTTACAGGGACACCGATAGATGAAACATTAAAAGTATTTGGTGGAATAGTTGAAGAATACACAATGAGAGATTCTATTAGAGATGGTATAACAGTTAATCTTATATATGATGGTAGATTTGTTAGGGCAATATTAGACAATAAAAAAATGTCTGAAATAGAAGATTATTATAGAGAATGTTTAGCAAATGGTACGAATGAATATCAAGTAGAGGAAAGTAAGAAAAAATCAATTAGCATTAAATCCATAATTGGAGATAAAGATATACTAACAGAAGTTGCCAAAAACTTTGTTGAACATTATGAGAATAGAGTTAATGAAAAATCTACTATTGCAGGAAAATGTCTATTTGTATGTGCTGATAGATATATTGCTTATGATTTTTATAAGATTGTAAAAAATATGCGACCAGAATGGGTGATAGAGAAAAAAGTTCCAGATGGTACAAATATTAGTGAAGAAGAATTAAATAAATTAAAGCCTATGCCTATGATGAAAATGGTTATGACAAGAGGAAAAGATGATCCTAAAGAATTATATGACATGTTAGGTACAGATGATGATAAAAAAGAAGATGCAAGACAATTTAAGAATATAAATAGTAATTTTAAAATTGCTATTGTAGTTGATATGTGGCTAACAGGATTTGATGTTCCATTTTTAGATACAATATATATTGATAAATTACTAAAACAGGAACATAGTATAATACAAACAATATCAAGAGTAAATAGAGCATATCCAGGTAAAACATCAGGATTAGTGGTTGATTTTATTGGAATAAAAACTGGTATTGATTATGCTTTAAAAAAATATGCAAAATATGATGATAGTAATTTACAAGGAATAGAACAAGCTATCCAAATTGTAATTGATCAATTAGATGTATTAGATAATATGCTTTATAAGTTTGACTCTACAAAGTATTTTAATGGAAATAGTTTTGAAAAATTAGAAACATTAAATAAAGCAGTTGAATATATACAGCAGACAAAAGAATTAGAAAACAGATTTATGCAGGGAGTACAAAGATTATCAAAAGCATTTAACCTATGTAATGTAAATGGTGATTTTACAAAAGAACAGATTGATAAAGTTTATTATTATAAAGCAATAAGAAGTATTATATTTAAATTAACAAGAGGAAAAGCACCAGATATTAGTCAAATGAATAAGACTGTTCAGAAAATGGTGCAAGAGGCAATTAAATCAAGTGAAGTAGAGGAATTATTTATTACAGAAGATGAATTAGGTTCAAAGACTATTGATTTATTTGATAAGAAATATATAGATAAAATTGATAAAATACAATTTCCAAATACAAAAATAAAAGTATTACAACAACTTTTATCACAAGCAATAGGAGAATTTAAACAAGTTAATAAAATAAAAGCCTTAACATTTTCTGAAAGATTACAAAATATAGTAAACATGTATAATGCTCGTTCTATGGATGCGGCAGAAGTAACTGCAATATTAGATGAAGTGGCAAGTGAAATGATAGAGTTAATGAATGATTTAGTTGATGAAAAGAAATCATTTGAGGAAATGGGAATAAATTATGAAGAAAAATCATTTTATGATATTTTAGTTGCAGTTGAACAAAAATATGATTTTTATTATCCTATGGAAAAGAATATTGCATTATCGAAGAAGTTATATGAAAAAGTTACTGATGTTTCTAAATACTCTAACTGGTCTAAAAGAAATGATACAAAAGCTAAATTAAAATCTGATATTATGATGCTTTTGTGGGAAGATGGATTTCCACCAATACCAAGCGAAAGCGAACCAGAAGATTACGAAAAAGTCTATAAAGATATTCTTGAACAATCAGAAAATTTCAGAAAATATTACAATGAATAAGAGGTGTGAAATGTTTGAAAATTAGATACATGACTATAAATGATTTGAAATATGTAAATAAAAATTTTTACTATGGTAGATGTATTAATATAAAGACTTTAAAAAGTAACTATATTTATGTTGCTGAAGAAAAAGAAAAAATTATAGGAATATTATATGCAGATGTAACAATTACGGGAACAGCTATTTTATTTGCTTTAGAAGTTTTAGAAGAGTACAGAAAAATGGGAATAGCATCAAAATTGATGAAAAGATTTGAGAATGATTGCATCAAAAATAGAATTGAGACTATAATGGTATTTTACAATAAATTTGATGAAATAGAAAAATTCTATATAAAGTTTAACTTTAAAATAGGAACAAATCTTGAAATAGCATGTAAACCTCTATTGGTAAATGATGATTAAAGAAATTTAAAAATCTGGAATTTAATATGAAAGTGAGGAAAAAAATGAGTTTAGATGAATTTCTAAAAAAATATTATATTACAATGAATATACGAGATATTGAGAAAATTGAAGATAAAAATATTGCCACAATAAAGATGAAATATTCTAAGTTAGTGCAAGAAGCTTTTTTAGATGAAAAAGGAATACCAGATAGTAAATTAGAAAAAGTAGTTGATGAGATAAAACTAAAAGAAAAAGATGAACTTATTAATTATTATAAATCTATGCAATCATAAATTATAAGCAAAATAATGATTAAAATAATTTTTAAAAATAAGGTAGATAAGTATCTGTCGATTAGTATATAATTGAAAAGAATATGATAACTTATTGAATTATTTGTATTATTTAACTTTAGTTTAATATTGTAATATAAATAGATTAGTTTAAAAAACTAATCTATTTATATTTTTTTTTAGGTCTGATTTTTTAGATTTTGTATAAATAATATTCAACAAAAAAGTTTTTTAAATTCATATACAAACAAATGTTTACAAACATTAAAAATGGTGCTATAATAATTTTAGTATTAGAAATTGGAGAGTGAATATAATGCAGAAATATTACTTATGTATTGATTTAAAAACTTTTTATGCTTCTGTAGAATGTGTAGAAAGAGGACTAGATCCATTTAATACAAACCTAGTAGTAGCAGACACATCAAGAGGAAAAGGTACAATATGTTTAGCTGTATCTCCAAGAATGAAAATGCTAGGGGTAAAAAACAGATGTAGGATATATGAAATACCACCAAATATAAAATTTATTGCTGCAATGCCTAGAATGAAAAAGTATATAGAGTATTCAGCAAATATATATGCAATTTATTTAAAATATTTTGCAAAAGAAGATATTCATGTATATTCAATAGACGAAGCTTTTATAGATGCAACTAATTATTTAAAAATGTATCAGATGAATCCAATTCAACTTTCAAAAACAATAATAAAAGATATTTATAAAACTTATGGAATTACTGCAACTGCTGGAATAGGTACTAATATGTATTTAGCTAAAATTGCATTAGATATTACTGCAAAGCATTCTGTAACTAATATTGGTTATTTAGATGAAGAAAGATATAAAAATGAATTATGGCATCATAAACCTTTAACAGATTTCTGGCAAATAGGAAAAGGAATTGAGAGAAGATTAAATAGATTAAGAATATTTGATATGTATGATGTTGCTCATACAGACCCAAAAAAATTATATAAAGAATTTGGTATAAATGCAGAATATTTAATAGATCATTCTTGGGGAAAAGAAAGTTGTACTATTGCAGACATAAAGTCATATAAACCCAAAACAAATTCAATATCTAATAGTCAGGTTTTATTTGAAGATTATTCTTTTGAGAAAGCTAGATTAGTATTAAAGGAAATGGTTGAATTAGGAAGTTTAAGACTCATAGAAAACAATTTAGTAACAGATACTATTGGACTGTATATAGGTTATTCAAAAGAAATTATAAAAGCCACAGGTGGAACAAAAAGAATAAATAATACTACAAATGTATATTCTGAATTATTAAGAGCATTTTTAGAAATATATGATAAAACTACTGATAGGAATATTGGAATAAGAAGAATTGGGGTAAATTTTTCAAATGTAATAGAAACCGAAAATGTGCAACTAAATTTATTTACAGATCAAGAAAAAATAGATCGAGAAAGAAAATTAGAACTAACAATGTCGAGCATAAAAAATAAAATGGGAAAGAATACTATTATTAGAGGTATGGACTTAGAAGAAGGAGCTACAGCAATAGCTAGAAATAGAATGGTTGGTGGTCATAATGCAAGTTAATAGAATATCAAGGGCTAAACAATTTTTACCTTTTGACGCTCTAAAAGGATTGCAGGAAGCATTGAAAGAAAAAGAAATTGAATATGAAGAAAGAAAAGAATTATCTGAAGAAACATTAAATGACTTAGATACTATACTAAATAGAATTGAAATTGGTAATATTATATCAATAAAGTATTATAAAAATAGAAGATATAGTGAAATGAATGGAACAGTAACTAAAATAGATTTCATAAAAAAGAAAATTCAAATTGATAAAGAATTAAATGTAAATATAGTGGATATAGTGAATATTTCAATATTATAAAAAAGTAGTTAGTTTTTTAAACTAACTACTCGAGTCTTAATAATTATTTTCAAATAATTCTTCTATTTCTCCAGAGTAAAAACCATATATAATAGATTCTAAAAGGCTTAATCCAAAAAATATAATAACTTCCCAAGTAATATCACCATAAAGAACAGAAAAAGAATGAAAAAGAATGACATTACTAAATCCAAAAAAATTTGTGATAGAAAAAGATATAATGATATTTAATATTCCAAATAATAATATTGCAATTGATTGTTTAATTTCTCCTTTACTCACAAAAAAAGCCTCCTTTATATATTATTTAACTAATATTATAACACAAAAAAAATAAATCGCAAGTTTCTTGCGATTTTATGAAAATAATCTGCATTTTTGAGAAAATAATATATAAAACAAAAATGTGGAGGAAATTTCAATGAAAAATGTGAATATTGGAAATATATTAAAAAATATGAGAAATATAAATACTAAATATACACAAAAAGATATGGGAGAAAAACTATCATTATACGATACAACAATTTCAAGCTATGAGAGAGGGAATAGTCAACCTGATTTTCAAACAATATTAAATTATGCTGAAATATGTGATTTTGAAATAAAAATAATAAATAAAAAAACAGGACAAGAAAGTTCAATAGAAGAATTATCAAAAGAACTATAAAAAGTACAACACATTGTAGTAGTCATAGTAACTACCCAACAGGAATTAAAAAAAGGATTTTAGGACATTATAATATAGGCATTGGTGGTGGTGAAATGAGTGTTTTTGATAAGTATTTATTAAAAAAAGATAATCTTTTAAAAAGAAGAATTGAAATAGATAATAGCTTATATGAAAAATTAGTTGAACTTTCAAATATATATGATGCATCAATAAATAAGCTAGTAAATATTGCAATAATTAATATGATTGAAACTGAAAATGTAGAATTATATGAAAAGAAAGATAATGAAATTGTTGAAGCACATAATTTTGCAATACGAGAAACATCATATAGAAAATTAGAAGAATTAAAAAATAAATATGGCTTATCAATATATAAGTTAACAAATATTGCAATATATCATGCTTTAAATGATTAAAAATTTAATTAGACTAGAGAAATCTAGTCTTTTTTTATTAAATTGTAGAAAAATGTCGAAAAATTTTTTTGTCTTGAAAAAATAACAAATTAGTTACTTTGACTACTGTAATAGGTTGACAAATAATTTTTATTAATTATAATATATATAAATGTCATATTTTGGGAGGAATAAAATTGAATAATAGCAAAATACAACAACTTTCTAAAAAAACAATAGAACTATTAGAAGCAACAAAAAAAGAAATGAGTAAGTATGCAATAGAAAGAAAAAAGTTGTTTGAATATTTTGCTAATAAAAATGATGTAGAAAAATGGGAAAAATATATTGTAGAAATAGAAGAACTAATTAATCGCAATAATAATAAATATGATAAATAATTGATAAAGGGGGTATAATAAAAAACAGAATCTATAAACATAGGATAAGTAAGAAAAAAAGTAAAACTATAAGCAATAATAAAATGAAGTAATAAAAGAAGTAACATTTATAATAGTTCCTTTGTTAAAATAAAATTTATAATAAGAAAAGGAGAATTTGTTATGGAAAGTGTTGGAATAGTTAGAAAAGTTGACAAACTAGGGAGAATAACTTTAGCAAAAGAAGATAGAAAAATATTAGGAATAAACGGTCTAGATCCTGTTGAAATGGTTAGAGAAGGAGAAGAAATAATAATTAAAAAGTATAATAAAGATTCCTGCTGTACTATTTGTTCTAAAAAAATAGAAGGTGATAAATCTTTAAAAGTAGAAAAAAAGATTATATGTTTAGATTGTGTTTCAAAAATAGAAAGAATATCGGAAAAATAATTTTTTTACACTATTTGGTGCGTATCATATAACAAAAAACAAATAACTTAAAATAACAAGTTATTTGCTTAATCAAAATATTTATCAGTATTTTCAAATAATTGATCAAAACTAATATTAAGAACTTTACATATTGCTTTTTGCTCAAAATCTCTGATAAATAGTGTATTACATTCGATTCGTGAAATATCAGAATGATATAAGTTTATACCTAAGAGAATCAACTTGTCAGATAAATCTCTTTGAGAATATCCTCTTTGTTCTCTATATTTTTTTATATTAGAACCGAATAATATTATAATTTCCATTAAATGTTTTGGTTTTCATATTAGTATTATTACTCCTTAAAATAAATTATATGTAAATAATACTATATTTTTTGTTAAAAAATGGTGCGTACCACATAGCAGAAAGGAGAAACAGATAAAAATGCAAATACTATTTAAAAATGAAACAACTATATCAAAAGAAAAGGTTTACAAAATAGAAAAGTATGCGAAGATACATAAGATTAAAATTATAGATATACTAAAATTTATGATATGTCTGACGATTATATTATGTACTTGTATTCTTATTAAAAGAGGAGAAAAAGAGGTTGTTATTTTTATAGGATTAGCAATTTGGGGATTAAGAGATACATATAATGGAATAAACAAAAAAGTAAAAAAAGGAAAAATAATTTATAATTTTTATGATAATTATTTTGAAGTAATGTCAGAAGATATTATTTTAGAGGTTGATTATAATGTTATAAAAGAAATTATTACAGAAAAAGAAGTATATTATATTATTTTAGAAAAGTCTGGTTTGTTTATCGATAGGGATAGTTTTATAGTTGGAGAAAAAGATGAGATATTAAATTTTTTGAAAGAAAGAATTATACCAGAAAATTAGAGAGGAGGAAAGAATATGGGGTATGATGAGTGGCATAAAGAATACATAGAAAAGAAAATAGTAAATATAAAAAATGAATTAGATACCAAAGACTTAAAGATATTATCTAAACTAAATATAAAGATAGAAGATAAAGTTTATACAGAATATGAATTAGAAACTCTTACTGTTGAAGTAGGAGCATATTATAAAGATGATGATATGTCTATTTTAGAATTAGAATATGTTAAAGATTTAGAAAGTACAGGAGTTACACAAGAAGAATATAATTATATAAGTGAGAAAATAGATAAAATATATGATAAGTTTAGTAAATATTTTGCTAAATTTTGTCCAAGTATTTTATAAAAATAATAAGGAGAAAAAATGAGCATAGATAAGAATTTTGAATTAGAAGAAATATATGAAAATGCAAAAATATTAGATTTAGAAAACTTACTAAATAAAGAAGATATAACTATTATTAGAAAACTAGGATATGATATAAATAGTAAATTTAGTGCAAAACAATTTGAAAAGTTGTTACATGATGTAGTGATAGATTATTATATAGATCCAAAAAGAGTAACTAGCTCTGAAGATTTGCCTAGAAAAAATCTTGATGAAACTAAAGTTACAAGAGAAAGATATAATGAATTAATAGCAAAACTTGATAAAATTGAATTGGAAGTTGTTTCTAATATATCTATTAATGAATTAAATAAAAGACAAGATATAAGAAGAAGAACTATAGCTATTTTAATAAAATCAATAATTATAAATAAAGATAAAGACTTGTTTCCATATAAAGAATTAGCAGAAATATTAAATTTATCACAATATGGTAAGAAAAGTTTAAAAGAAGATATAATTGATATAAAAAAATCAATAAATAAAAACCAAAAGATAATGGAATTAATAAAAAAATATTCAATCTAGTAAAAAGAACTTTACAAATAGAATATTAAAAGCGAAAAATTCTAAAATACATAATAATCATATATGAATATAAGAACTCTTAAAGAAGAGTTCTTTTTTTGTAAAAATCTCATATTTTATTACATTTTATCATAATATTTTATTACAATTTATTACACCTAATTCCGATAACTTCCTATATAATATACAAAAGTACAAAAATATGATATGAAATATAAAAAATATGTTTTTATATAACATTTAAAGCATTTCGCATAATTCGACAAATTTTTTAAAAAAAATATGATAATATGTCATTTAAATACAAAGGACAATTCGTAATCTACTAAAGATATATAATTTTTAGGAGGGATAAAATGGATTGTCTATATACAAGTAAAAATAAAAGATCATAATAATATATGTAATAATGTATTATTGTGTTTTTTTTGTTTTATATAGTAACTCCAATAATACACTCGAGGTAACTTTATTCACGATAAGATAAATGGATTTAATGAATAAGTTAGAGTGCAGATACTTTAATCTGCTCGGAGGGTGTATTATGGAAAATAAAGTATCTCACTTTATAATTTTATATATTATTTCATATGCTAAAATTGAGAAAGAGTCATTAGCTCAAAATGTGCTTAATGACTCTTTAAATTTATTTTATATACATACATATTTAAAAGAGCAAGTTAACCTACTACATTGTCGTTCGCCTCCAATCAATACGATTTTTTAATTCGTTTTGATTGGAGGTTTTTTATATGCTAGAAGAACCAAGCGATAAAGAAATTGAATATGTTGTAAATAATTTTAAAAGTTATATGGAGACGATAATTCCCAATATGGCTATTAATTTTGCAAAAAAATATAAGAAACAAATTGCTAGAGAAATTCCTCTTGAAGATAAAGTATTACCAGTATCAATTACTGATACAGAAATATCTTTACATAGTGAATTTAAGATTAAATATTTAGAAGATTACACAATAAAGAAATATGTTTTAAAACTAAATGATAAAGAAAAAGTTATTTTGGAAGACATGATAAACAAAGTTCCATTAAAAATAACTGCTTCAAAATTAGAAACAACAACTAATTATATTAAGAAATTAAGAGGAGTAGTTAAGAAAAAATTGAGTTCGTATTTAAAAGGAGAAAAAAATGGAAGATAAGAAATTACTTTATAATTTAATAAAACAGGCTAAAAAAGGAAATAAACGAGCAACATTTGAAATTATTATAAGATTTGATCCACTAATAAATAAACATTCAAAGATAAATGGCGAATTTAATCAGGAATGTAAAGACTATATAATTGATAAATTATTAAAAAAAATAAAAGATTTTAAAAAAATAAGGTTACCTTTTTAATTTTCATTTTGCCTTTATAAGTAGAAGGAAATAATAATCTTTCTATTTTGGACATGCACATTGAAAATTTAATAGGTAGTTAGATACATAACAAATATTACATTCTAGGTAGGGTGGCAACTATTTAGATAATCTACAAGTGTGGTACTTGTATGAGAAGGTAATATAAGAAACTTTTGTATAGTCATAGTTCGAGCGTTGAAGTTATATAGGTAGTCCAATATTTATATAATGAGCCGTCCCCAGCAATGAGTACAAGTCAGAGTTCTGACCGGTGGAATTCCGATGTGCTAGAAACAATAGCAATCTAATGATAGAAAAACAAACTAAAATAGAAATAAAATTATCTTGAGGCTACCTTATTTGGGTAGCCTTTAAGATAATATGGAGGAATAAAAATGTTAGATATTATTTCAATGATTACATTAATTTTTTTACTAATTGGAGTTCCTATAATTTTAATTATTTTAGGTGGTAGTAAAAAAACAGACGAAGAACAAAGATTAGAAGATGAAGAACAAATAAAATATCTAAAAGAATATGAAGAGAAAAAGATAAAAAGAAAGAGAGGAATTCAAAAGTGAATAGAAAAAAATATAGAATAAATATTAAGATGATAAAAATTATAACAATGGATCATGAACAAATTAGTAAGGAAAAAGCTAAAGATGATATAAAAAAGGTAATAGAAAATTCTACAAATGATAAATTAAATCAAATATTCAATTCAGAACCTAAATTTATTTATAAGGTTGAGATTATATGAAATACAATATAAATGAATTAGAAAAAAAATTACTTCAATGTAGAAAGAAAAAAATTGAAGAAGTAGATATAAATGAAGTTGATAATTTAGCAAAAATAAATATAGATAGAAAAAAGAAAGGTAATGAAAGAATATTAGATTTTATAAATAAAACAATTAATCCATATATATTTAATATAGATGGAAAAATCGTAAAAATAGAATTTTCAAGCAAGAGAGAAAATGAAAATACTTTGAGTGCAGAAGATTGCTTAACAGGTGTGATAGCAAAAATCTATGAATAAAGTTTACGAAGGTGCAAATTTTAAATTTGTACCTTTGTTGTTTTTATTTAAAATCATTAGACTTTTAAATGGAAGGAGGAATAAAAAATGACTGGAAGAAATAGTAGAAGAAAAAATATTTCAAAAAATAACATGAGTGAATGGAATGTGGGAGTTTATTGCAGATTATCTAGTGAAGATGGAGATAATGCTGAATCTGATAGCATTGTAAATCAAAGAGAATTAATTTCTTTATATTTAAGTAAAGAGCCTAATATGAAGATATATGATTTTTATATAGATGATGGATATTCAGGAACAAGTTTTGAAAGACCTGATTTTAAAAGAATGATTAAGGATATAAAAAAAGATAAAATAGATGCTATAATAGTTAAAGACTTATCAAGATTTGGAAGAAACTATATTGAAGTAGGAAAATATATTGAAGAAGTATTTCCAAGCTATAATATAAGATTTATTGCAATAAATGACAATATTGATAGTTATAAAGATCCTAAATCTATAAATAATGTTATTGTTCCATTTAAGAATCTTTTAAATGATGAATATGCAAGAGATATCTCAAATAAGATAAGGAGTGTTTTAGATACTAAAAGAGAAAATGGTGAATTTATAGGAAGTGAAGCACCTTATGGCTATTTAAGAGATGAACGAAATAAGCATAAGTTTATATTAGATAAAATAGCATCAAAGGTTGTAAGAAAAATATTTGATATGATTTTGAATGGCAAAAGTAGAAAAGAAGTCATTGATGAATTAAACAAGCTTAATATTTTACCACCTGCAGCATATAAAATAAAGAAGTTCAATTATAATAAAAAAATAAGTAATAGTATGTATGTATGGGATAGGAAAAAGATAGATGCAATATTAAATAATGAAGTATATACAGGAGATTTAATACAAGGAAAAATGCAGAGAATAAGTCATAAAGTACATAAAATTGTGAAAAATGAAAGGGAAAAATGGATAAGAGTGCCAAATCATCATATTGCTATTATTAATAGAAAAGAGTATGAACAAGTGCAGAATATTTTATATAATAGAGATACTAAAATAAATAAAAATAATCAATTAAATATATTCTCGGGGTATCTTAAATGCGAAGACTGTGGTTGTAATCTTTCTATGGCAAAACCTAATGGGAAAATTTATTATTATTGTACATCATATATGAGACATAAAGAATGTACAAGCCATTCTATTACGGAAGAAAAGATGAAGAAAATAGTTTTGGAGATAATTAATAAACAAATAGAATTAATGATAGATTTAGAAGAAAAAATAGATAGTATTTCGCAAAAAGAAAAAATAAATTATGATTTTGAAATATTGCAAGAAAGACTAAACAATGTAGATGAGAACATTACAAAATATAATCATTTTAAGTGTTCAGCACTAACAGATTATGAAAGTAACTATATTTCAAAAGAAGATTATGAAGAGTATAATGAAGCATATTCAAATAAAATAAAAAGACTTTTGAAAATAAAGATTGAAATAGAAGAACAAATAAATGAAATGGGAAAAACATCAAAAAGGGAGAATAATATATTAGATAAATATAATAAAAAGATAGAAAACTTGGATAAAACTATTATTGATGACTTAATAGAAAATATTTATATTTCTAAAGATAAAAATATCAGAATAGTTTTTAAGTATGAGGATGAATATAATTCAGCAATTGACTTTATAAAAAAGCATAATTGTGATATAATAGATAAGAATTGTATAAAAAACGAATATAAGGAAGTGGTTTAATGCAAAAAAAAGAGAATAAAAAAAATGAGGATAAAAATTTCGCACATGCCGTTATATCATGGTATCCAGGCCATATGGCCAAAACGAAACGACAAATTATGGAAGATGTAAGATTAGTAGATATTGTCATAGAATTGTTAGATGCACGTATTCCAATATCTAGTCAAAATCCAGATATAGCAGAAATCACAAAGAACAAAAAGAAAATGATTGTATTAAATAAATGTGATTTAGCAGATGAAAGACAAAATAAAAGATGGGTAGAATATTTCAAAAGCAAAAACATACCAGCCGTTCTAACAGATTCTAATTCTGGAAAAGGAATAGAAGAATGTGTTAGAAAAATAGAAAAAATTATGGAAGAAGACTTAAAAGGGCAAGTAGAAAAAGGAAGAATTGGAAGAAAAATAAAAGCAATGGTATTAGGAATACCAAATGTAGGTAAGTCTTCATTTATAAACAGAATTTCTAAAAGAACAACGGCAGGTGTAGGAAATAAACCAGGTGTGACAAAGCAAAAACAATGGATTCGTATCAATGAGAAAATTGAATTATTAGATACACCAGGTGTATTATGGCCTAAATTTGAGAGTGAAGAAGTAGCCTTACATCTTGCTTTTACAGGGACAATAAAAGAAGAGATCTTACAAAGAACAGAAATTGCCTATTATTTAGTCAAATTTTTAATAGAAAATTATTCAAAACAATTATGTGAAAGATATAAATTAACAGAAGAATATATCCATGAACAATTAGAAAATGAGGAAAGACCAGAAAATGAAAATATATACGAAATCTTTTTAACAATTGGCAAAAAAAGAGGTTGTATCATTTCTGGTGGGAATATTGATGATGAAAAAACAGCAAGAATTCTATTAGATGAATTTAAGAATGGAAAAATCGGAAGAATAACATTGGAAAAAGCCCAATAAAATCTTGGAAAATTAGAAGAAAAATCGTATAGAAACTGATAGGGAGTTATAGATGATGAAAGAAGTAGTAAAAAAAGCAAAAGAATTAATGTATGAACAAACCCAGAAGAATAAAGCGCCTGCATGGGGTTTAACTGAAATTGCAATTGAAAAAGGAGAACAATTGGCTAATCAATATCATGTAGAGAAAGATTTAGTATTAATATCCTTATATTTGCAACATACAGTTTTTAGTCGTGTCTATAAAGGAGAAATTCAAAAAAAACATCCACAATTAAGTGCAGAGTTTTCTAAAAAGTATTTAGAGGAGTGGGGCGTATCAGAGAAAGACCAAAAAGTGATTTTGAATGCAATTGAGGCACATCATAATGCAATTGAAGCAACATCGCTAGTAGCAGAGGTAGTAAAAAATGCAGAATGTTTTAAATTTGTTACTGTAAGAGGGGCTTTGATTTGGCTTCATGAACTTGGATTAAGAGGTGTACCATATGAAGAATCAGTTGAAAGGGTAATAGAAAAGATGGAGCAAAAGAAAAAACTATTAACATTACCAGCATGTATTGAAGAAGCAAAAAAAAATTGTAAAGATATCATACAAATTTTTAGTTTGTAGCGTATGTCATAATATAAATAATGCATAAAACTGATGGTTAGGCACATAGTGTTGAAAAATAATAAAACATGGTAAGATGAAACATAATAATGAATAAAATAAGATAGAAAAGGAATAAAAGAAATGGAAGAATTCTTAAAAATAGATAGAACAAAACAAGAAGTGGAATTAATGTCACCATTAACATGGGCATATATTGGAGATGCAGTATATGAACTATTTATAAGGAATAAATTAATTAA
>CALXZT010000004.1 GCA_944393315.1 uncultured Clostridia bacterium | reverse complement strand
TTCATCATTATCACCTCTGAGATTTTAACATATATTTTCCAATATTACAATTTCGTAATATTTTATGAAATTACCCTGGCGGTTGTAGTCATTTTCTTTCGTCCATCACTTTAAAATTTTGATATGTAATAAAAATGTAATATACATTTTTTCCTCTAACCTTTACATTGATTCTAAAAATATTGTATAATTATGTTATATTATCTACAAGGAGAAAAATAATGAGCATAGAATCAGATTTAAAAAAGGATGGCATTAGGGTTATATCTAAATTAGATACATTAGTTGTAAACAATATAGCTCGAAACATAGCAAGAAAAATTGTTGCTACTTTTCCAGAGTTAAATTTTGATGAAACAAATTTATTTATAAAATTGTCTAGAATTGATATGTATACTGCTTCTATGCCAGATGGTATGGCAGAAGCTAATTACTTTTATAAAAATTCTTCTATATATTTTAATAACAGAATAGACCTTGAGGATTTAGAAGAATTTGCAATACATGAATGCATTCACCATTTACAAGAGATAAAAACTAGTCGAAACAAACTAGTTCGTATGGGTTTATGCACTTTCAATACATTATCTCCTATTGGTATCGGAATTAACGAAGCAGCTGTTCAACTTATTACTTCTAAAATAATTGGTATAAAACCTGACTTTGTGAAATATTATGGAATAGAATTTAAATCTTCTAGTCCATCTTATTATCCGATGGAATGTCATCTAGTAGAAGAAATGGCATTTGTCACAGGATATGATATTTTATATGAGAGTACTTTTAATAGTAATAATAATTTTAAAAATACTTTTATTAAATCTACTTCTGAAAAAGTATTTTTGGCAATTCAAGGTGCAATTGATTCTATATTAAAATATGAAGAAGAAATTTCTAAACTTACAAGTAGACTTGGTGAAGAAAATAAATCTGGCAAAGCTTGTCAAAATATCAATAAAAAAATAAATGAATTAAAGCAAAAAATTTCTCTAACATTTATGAGAACACAAAATTTGATTATATCTAGTTATTTTGATAATAGTTTCTTAAAGATTACTAATTTAGAAGAATTGGACAATTATAGGAAAAAATTAGAAAAGTTTAGGCCTTTAGTTTGTACTCAAGAGGGTTACTTCTTTTTTGATAATTATTATATAGAAAAAATGTGTGCTTTGGAGCACAAGTGTAATATACTAGAAAACGGAGGAATTGAGACTGCAGTCACTGTTACAAAAACAAATAAATTTTTTGCTTTTTTAGTAAAATTAAAAAATTTATTTAAAAAAGAATCTCATATCGAATTTTAAGGAGCCAATAGCTCCTTTTTTTCTATCACTAATTTTAAATCTTTTATAAAATCTATTTTTTTCGTTTCATCTCGAAGTAGTGCTGCCGGATGCCATGTTGGCATATATAATATTCCACGTTTTTCTATCCATTTTCCTCTTGAAGCAGTTATTCCATATTCACTACCTAATATATTTTTTAATGCTACACTGCCTAATAAAACTATAATCTTCGGCTTTACTAAAATCACTTGATTTCTTAAATAATCCAAGCATGCTTTCTCTTCATCTGGCTCAGGATTTCTATTAAAAGGCGGTCTACACTTTACTATATTTGCTATATATACTTCTTTTCTTTTAATACCTAAAGCCATAAATGCCATATCCATTAATTTTCCTGCTTTCCCTACAAATGGTTCTCCTTGTGCATCTTCATCTGCTCCTGGTCCTTCTCCTATGAACATTAAGTCTGCCTCTTTATTACCTACGCCAAATACTATGTTATTTCTGGTTTTACATAATTTACATTTTTGACAGTTTTGTATGCTATTTTCTAAGTCATTCCAGTTATCAAACATTTTACGTCCTCCATTGAATTATTTAATAATTTCTAATTTAATTACTTTTAATTAAACTTCTTTAACTAACAATTAGATCTTAAATACTCTACTTGCATTTTCATAAGTAATTTTAGCAATTTCTTCTAATGGAATTTGCTTAACATCAGCTATCTTTTGTGCTATAAATTTGACATTCCTAGAATCATTTCTCTTTCCTCTATTTGGTTCTGGCGAAAGATATGGGCTATCTGTCTCTATTAGAATTTTTTCAAGTGGAACCATGTCAATTATTTCACTAGCATTTTTTGAATTTTTGAATGTAATTGGTCCAGCAAAAGATATATAGTATCCTAGTTTCAAAGCTTCTTTAACTAGTTCACGATTTAGTGGACAACAGTGGAAAATTCCTGTGTTTATTGATTTTTGTTTGTTTTTTAAAATGTCAATGGTGTCTGCTACTGCCTCTCTCGTATGTATTATGATGGGTAAATTGCATTCATTTGCTAGATTTATTTGTCCTATAAAAGCTTTTCTTTGTAAATCTGCATTTTCTTTATTCCAATAATAGTCTAATCCTATTTCTCCTATTGCAACTAATTTCGAATGCTTTTGTTTTGCGATTTTCTTTATTTCTTCTATGTTTTTCCACAATTCTTGCTCTGTTTGTGGAAGATCATTAGGTGAAATTCCACAAGAGTGGTAAATAAACCCATAATCCTCTGAAATTTTTTGTGCAAATATTGAAGATTCTATACTATACCCCACTGATACCAAACGAGTTATTCCTTCAGCCTTTACTGAAGAAATAACCTCGTTTCTATCATTATCAAATTTTTCATCATTATAATGTGCATGTGAATCAAAAAATTCCATCTTTATTAGCTTGTGCTGCTGTTAATAGCTAAACACCGCTTTCCTCCTTTTATTTATAAATTGCAACAGCTGTTGCAGTTGCATATTGTTTGCAGTGTGAAATGCTTAAATCAATATTTTCTATTTTGCTTGGGTCCAAACTTGTTATTTTTACATTTGGCTTTCCTGTTTCATCATTTAATATTTCATAATCACACCAACTTAATGCATATTTGTCTGGCAAGCTTTCTGAGATTGCTTTAAATACGGCCTCTTTCGCCGCAAATCTTGCAGCATAATGTTGATATTTTTGTGCTTTTTTGCTTTCACAATATTGTATCTCTCCCTCTGTATAAATTTCTCTTAAGAATCTGTCTCCTAGACTTTCTATACTTTCTTTTATTCTTTCTATTTCTATTATATCTGTACCACATTTAATTTTCATTTTAAATTTCATTCCTTTTTATTCTGTTCAAAGGCATATATTTGAATAAAATAACTTTTTGAACTCACCTTTAATTTTATTTCCAAAAGAACCTTACCTTTATATTAATCCCATAAGAGCCATAAAATTTAGTAGAGCAACTATTAATGAAATCGTTAAAATGGCAATTATAACTTTGTTTGCAATTGTATTTTTCTCTATGTTCATTTCTTTATATAATACATCATATTTATTTTTAGTTTCTAAATATAAATTGTCAAGCTCTAACACATTTCTAAGATTATGATAATATAAGGTTCCAACATCATCAATTGTTACTTCTTGTATCCACAAATTTTTAGTAAAATCAATAAATTTCTGCCTAGCCTTTTTAACATTTATTCCATGTTTTAATTCAAGATTTATAAGCTTAATATAAATTTTCATATACAATGATAATATATATGTATATAAGTATTCATTTTCATATTCGTAAGGCAATACCGTATAATTACTGATGTCAGTACTTGATGTAAATAATGTTATTCCTGCTTTTGTTATTCCCATTTTGGCGTAATTCCAACTTGACATTATTTTGGTTTCATCAGAATTAAATAATGTATTGTTATCATTTGGTAATATTTTTGCATATTTTGTATGTATAAACCTTATTTTATTGAAATCTTCTTCTTTATTCCAATTTTCTTGGTCAATACATGTATATGAATATATAAAAAATCTTTCTGTATCTACATCAATATTTTTGATATCTAATTGATTCGGACCAGTTATGTCCATTAAAAATGATTTCATGTTTTTTACGTCATCAAATATATCTGTTTGTATTCTAATATTATCATAGTTTGTAAGGTCATCTTCTGCAGTTATACTTCTAAACTTATAATTAAAGTTTAATATATCAGTAAATTTATTACTGTTTTCTAAATTTGTTTTAATATTTAAAAAACAGATTCCTGTATTAAAACAAATTATTTCTATCTTTTGTATTGTAAAAAATATTCCTTCTTGTCCATCTGTTTTTCCTTGAATATCCTTTGGAAAAGTATATTCAAACATTACACATGGCATTTTGGCTAAAACCGCTGCTTTTGTATCTATGCTTAAATCTTCAAATTTTTTAATTTTACTATTATTAAATGTAAATGTACTAAACATGTAGTTTCTAATTTTAGGCACAAAATATGTATATATTCCTATGTCCTTTTCTTTTTGGAATATTCTTAATTTACAATTTGGGTTTTTTAATAATTTTAATATGTATTTTAAATATCTATTTTCTTTTACCATAAATGGATGTAGAAAATATGTATATTGATACTTTGTCTTTAGCTCCATTATTACCACCTTATTTATCACAATAATAATTCATATTTATGTCTTCTCCTAGATGCCATTTTCCAATAAAGTTTATAATTATGTTGTTATTTAGTTCATACTCTGGTTCAATTACAACTTTTCCCTCACTATCAATTGAACCCCATTTTCCATTTCTTTGAACTGCTGAATATCCAAATTTGTTTTGCTCTGTTGCATCATCATATATATAATCTACTATTACTTCACCATCAGCATTTATATATCCAAATTTTCCGTCCTTTTTACTTAAGAATAATGTATTTCCCTTTAAGAGTTCAGTATTTTGTTTTTCTTCGAAATTTAAATTGTAGTATTTATATTCTCCGTTTATATGCATTTTGATATATTTTAAATCTTCATTTAATTCTGATAATATTCCTATCAATTTTACTTCAAAGTTTTTGTCTATGATTGAAGATTTAAAGTCTATATCTTCTGCAACATATATGTCTAATATTTTGTTATAACTTATTGAATTATAGTTAAAGTATAATTTTTCATTATTTTCTAAGTCAATGATTCCATATTTGCCATCTTTTTTTGCTATTAAATATCCATTGTCAAGTTGTTTTAAATCTTCATATGTATTTGGAATTAATATAGTTCCATCTATACTCATTACTCCATATAGTCCATCTTTAATAAATATTACTTCTTTAGAATCTTTTAGTATTTGCTTTATTTGTTCAAATCCTTCTTCAAGTATAGCAGTTCCTTTTGAATTTATTAATTTTTGATTGCCACCTTCTGTGACTACAAATAAATTATTACCAACAACTTGTTCAATTTTTTCATATTTTATTTCTAGTTTTTGTTCTTTACTTGTTCCTATTACTCCATATCTATCTTCTTCATTTTTTACTATATAACCATCTAAAGACTGTGTTCCAAGTGGTTTTATTTCTGTGTATATGGCTTCAATTATTACTCTTCCGGTATTATCTACTAAACCTAACTTCTCATTTTTTTCTACAATCAAACTGTTATCTACTCCTTTAAGAGTATAAATATCATCATATTCACAATTTAAAATGTTTTTTCCACTTAAGTCTATTAATCCATATTTTCCGTCTTTTTTTACTTTTAGTATATTTTTTTCATACCAAAGATTTTGATTTTCATCATAGTTTTCTAAAGCTTCTATTTGCTCATATTCTGTAAACACTTCTTTATTTTTTGAATTTATAGCCTTGGTTTTATATGTTCCATCTGCTGTATTTACATCATAAACACATAAAAATATGTCTTGAGTACTATCTGGTACAATAATCATCTCAGCATATGAAGGTGATATTACTGTTTCACCTAATGAATTTATAACCCCCCATTTGTTTTCTGAATATACCGCAAAATATTCTTTTTTAGCCATAAATTTTGTTATATCATATGATAATAAATGCTTAATAGTTAATGCGAACATTATTATTACTGCTATTGCTATTACAACAGCCAATATTTTTTTGTAATTTAGCTTTGAATCATCTGAATATCTTCTTCCTCTCGTTTTATTTTGTCCCATATTATTCCTCCAAATATATTTCTACAATTTATACTATATCACAAAATCGCTTTTAATTACAAGAGAAAATTATAATTTTGTTATTTAAAAAAGGAACAGTTTTCTTTTTAAACCATTCCTTTTTTTTAAGTCCCCCATTTTGACTTATTTTATAAAAAATAGAAATTATATTTATTTAACACTACAAACTATTACACTCATATCATCCTTATTTATTCCATAATTATTATCTATAGCTTCTCTTAGAATTATATCTGCCATTTTCTGTGGGTTTTGTGATTCCATATCTTCTAATAAATACCTAAGCCATAACTCTTTATTTTTATATTCAACATTTGAGTCTAGTACTCCATCACTACACATTAAGAAGATATCTCCTTTTTCTATATCTTTATCATATGTAGTAAGTTTAATATGATCTAATGCTCCTGCTGGTAATGAAATTGTTTTTAAAATTTGAACTCTTTTTTTGTTTTTGATATATGTTGGACAAGCTCCATTTTTGATAAACTCTATATTTCCTTTATATAAATCAATTATGGCTATATCTAAAGTTGCATATATTTCCTCATTTGTGTTTAATATTGCATTGTTGATTAGTTCTATTGAAGTTTCCTTATTAAATCCAGATGTTAATAATCTTTCTAGCATTTTTATTGCTATTTGGCTACTTTTTCTTGCCTCAGGTCCTGAGCCCATCCCATCACTTATAGCAATTAAGTTTTTTCCATCCTTTAATCTTATATTTAATATTGAATCTCCTGAAATAGAGCTTTTTGTTTTCACACTATTTGCAATTCCAATATTAATTTTAAATTTATCCGCTGAAATAAAACATACTAGACTTTTTTTGCCATCTAGCTTAGAAGCTTTTTCATTTAATATAATATTTTCTTTTAATACTTCTGTAAGTATCTTTTCTATTTTATTTAAATCATTATTTATGATTCCTTGATTTAAAATATCCATATATATATTTACAAAAAATCTTTCATCTTTTTTCTTAGTTATCGTAATTTCTTCTATTTTTATTTCGCGTTGTGCTAATAAATATAATATTCTTTTTTTCTCTTCTTTATATTTATTTTCCTCTAAATTATTTTCTTCTATTTGTGTTGCTATATCAGATATAGCTTTTGATATTTGTCCTAACTGTGCTTGCATTGTTTTTTTATTTTCTTTTATTTTTTCTTTGCATACAAAATTTGCTTTTCCAACTCTGTATGCGGAATTGATGGCATTTAAGGCTTGTCTAATGTTTGTCTCTAAAAAATTGCTTACCTTATCATCTGTTGCACCAACTATATAACTATTATTATCTGCAAAAGTTTGTAATAAATCTTTTCTAGAAAGTTCTTGTTTTTCTAAAAGTTTTATAAATAAATCATTTACGATTTTTCCTTCTGTTTTTATTAAATCATCATATAATATGTTATCTTTTATATTGTCTAAATTATTTAATAGTTCTGATATAAATATATTTTTATTTTCATCATTTGAGTTTGGTTCTAACTTTTCTGCTGTTTCTACATTATAAGTTTCTGCCATGCTCTGAATTGTTTGTGAGACAACATTTAATTTGTTTGCTGTTTCTTTTCCTTGTGTTAAGGCATTTCCCATAAATGATGGTAGGAATTTTGACTTTCCTATAAGCTCTTCTATTGGTATATTAATACTTGATGGAACTGCTAAAAGTGCCACTGATGCGATTATTATTTCTTTTAATATTTGCACATCAATTGTAGTTCCATTTGATATATAAGCCAATATTCCATTTCCTATTACAAAACCTACTATTACCCCAACTTTTCCAAATCTGTTTAATAGACCTGCTAATAACCCTGATATAGCAAAAGCAGCAACCATGCTTGGTTCATATTCAGCTATTATTCCAAGTGTAGCTCCTATTGTTACGCCAGAGGTTGTCCCAATTAATACTCCATTTTTCCATCCAAGAATTAAAACAAGAAGAATGCTTAATATGTTTCTTATTGAAAATCCTAGGATCTCCACATTTCCTAGAGCTGAAATAGCTATTGCTAAAACTAAACTTGCCCCCATTACTTCCTCTAATGAAAAGGCTTTTTTAACATTTATTTCTTCTAATACATTCAGTGAATTTACAGTGATTTTATAAAAAATTACTACGATTATTGCATTTGTTATATTTACCAATAAATTGTATATTGTAAAAGATGATAACATATATCTAAAAATAGATACTATTAATACACTTGCGAATAATCTTTTTCCTAATTTAATTTTTTCATTTTTTGTTTCTTCATTATATTTTGGTTTTTTTATTAAAAATGTAGCCATTAAAACTAATATTGAAAGGATATAATTAACTCCACCAGTTGCTCCAAAACCAATTATATTCCCTATTATAGAAACAATTATAATGCCAAAAGCAGGTATTTCACATGAAAAGCATGCTGCAATTATTGCTAAGCTAAACGGAGAAACTTCTCCCCCTAGTCCAACCATTGATGTCATAAATGCTATTATATATAATACTATATTTTTTAATGTGAAAACATTTTTTAATATATTTACAGTATTTTCTATTTTATTATCATCTTGTTTTATATCTTCATATTGTACATTTTGAAACATCCCTACCACCTCTTAAACTTTTTATTGGTATTATTCTAATATTTGTCTTTTGATTTTTTTGTCTTTTTTAGTAACCTATTATAAAAAAGTTTTTTACATAATGTGATATAAACAATTTGGTTTAGGCAAATTGTTTTACTTATTTTATTACATCTAGTTCCAAAAGGCAATATTTTGACGAAAAAAAATGGAAAAGAGAGCTTTCCTCTTTTCCATTTTTCTAAATGTTATTTAATTATTTTCTTTTTAATAATTGCTATTCCTATTACTAGTATTGCGAATGTTACTACTGCTGACATTATATATAACATATAATTTACTGTGGTTCCAGTAGGAGGTGTTACTTGGAATTTTACCTCATCACTATCTGGTTCTTTTGGTCCATTTGTTGCTGGATTATAATTTCCAGGAATTGACTCCTTAACAGTTCTCTTTCCTGTTAATTCTATTATCTCAACTCTATTTTCTTCATCTATAGAGTCAGATGTTGCTAAAACTTTTGTTGCATATAACTTAACTGATTTTTCGCTACCTGTTCCAACTTCTTCAAATGTTTCTGTAGTTAGTATACTATAGTCTCCTGATTTTAGTTCATTATAAACTTCTTCAGATACTAAGCCTTCATTAGTTTCAGAATTATACAAGTCATTTACTGTTATTACTGTCCAAGTAGAATCATTTTGTTCCGTATCCAGAACCATTGTAGCATCTAAATAATCTACTACCTTTTTAACTTTTGAGGTTATTTCTGTTTGACCGTTTCTTCCATAGTAATAATAGTCTTCCTCTAAATAGTCTCTGTCACTATTATTTACCACTGTAATTGTATATTCTAAATTTAATTGTGCCCCTTGCAATAGTCTAGATTCAATCTCAGCTGATACTAATCCTTCTAACCCTGTTTTTACATATTGCATTGTTTCTCCTGGATTTGATGGATTACCTTTTGGTATTATACTTGAACCAGTTTGGGTTATTACTTCTAATCCTGTTATTTCTTTTTCTATAGTTATATCAATATCAGGTCTTTCAATAATACCAAAATCCACATTTTTAAGTTCTTTTAAAAGTTCTAATGATAATACATCTGCTTCATCTGTTTGTGTAAATTCTATACCAATATCCATAATTGGTGTATGAGCTTCCATACTATCAATTGATAAGATATTATTATATGTTGAATTTGTTACTGTAAGGTTTGTATCAATTTCTGGATTGTACTCTGGTCTTAAATAAATATTATCTCTAGCATCAGAATATCTATTTCCTTCTTCAATTAAATACCATCTTTCATTTTGACCGTTGAATGCATTTTCAACTACTTGAGAAGCTATTATTGTTGATTTATATTCATTTGGGTCTATGGTCTTTCCCCCTACGATAAATGATGCATTATCATAGGTATATTCTATAACATATTTTCCTGGTAGTATACCTACATATATATTATTTGCTTCGTCATAATATCCAAATGTATAATTTCCTTCTGCATTTGTTTTGGTTGACACTGGTTCTCCATTTGAATATGTTGCTATTTCTCCAACAGTTCCATCTTGGTTTAGTTTATGTAATTCAACTGTTACATCTTGGATAGGTTTTTCTCCATCATTATATATACCATCACCTAATTTTTGATTATTAGTTGTGTTAGTAGCAAGATCTTCCCAAATTGTTCCTGAAACCTCTCTTGATTCTGTTGCCTCTAATAATAATGATGGTGCTGAAGATGTATCATCTTCAAAATTTGTTGTATCTAGTATTTTTGTTCCATCTACACTTGGATGATCTACTAATACAATTTCCATATTTCCTGGTTGTGACATTTTATCTATACCAGCATATAGTTTTCCTGCTTCAGTTTGGTCTGTCATAAACTGCCTTCCATCTACCATTGAAGTTTCTGTTCCATAATAACTTGTGTAGCTTAATATCTCTATTGCATTATGATATGTAGATTTTTGATTTAATAAATCTAATATTGCCTCTCTTTGTATATCAAATGATATATATAATGTTTTTATATTTGGACTTTCTACTCCAATTGTTTGGTTAAAGTCTATTATTGTTGATTTATATTCTGGATGTCCTTCTACTACTTGTGCCTGACTAAATGTAAGATTATTTGTTATTTCATGTGTTGTTTCATCTAACCCTAGTCCAACAGCTTTTATATCATATCTAGCATCAAAGTAATTTATTAATTGTTTTGGCATTACACTTAATGTTCTTGATTCATTCGCTAGTTGTATTTTATAAGTTACTGAAACCTTTATTTCCTTGTTTTGATCTTTAGCCGCTTGAATATCTGATGCATACACTGTTCTAGTATATCTTTTTTCTGTATTTTCCTGTTCAAACTTAACTCCTATATCATCACCATTTTTATTTTCATAGAATTTATCTCTTCCATTATATTTATAATTGTAGTTATAACCTTCAAATTCTACAAGTACACTATAAATATCTTCATTAATTGACATTTTAGGTTGTTCTCTTAATACTATACCCATGTTTATATTTTCTATTTCTTCTAATAAGCCTGTTGAATTTGCTTTTGCTTGATCAAATACATTTTTTAGGTTATAGTTTGTTTCAGTTGTGTTTGCTGATAATGTAGCATCAAAATTTAGTTTTGATACTGTAGAGGTATGTCCTTCTTTGTAATATTCTACTGTGTTTATAGTTCCATCTGTTGCTACTATCTCACTATTGTTTTTTACTGTTGCAAACTTATTATTTAATATTTCTCTTTCACTTGCAACTTCTTTTACTTTCGAACCATTATCTTGGTCTAATTGCTCTACTACTGTTGTATAATAGAAACCATTATATACAAATACTACCTCATAATCTGCAAGTTTTTCTATTTCTACATCAACAAATGTATATTTTCCATTTTCATCAAATTCATCAGGTTGACTCTTTATTATTTGTCCTGTTGTTTTATTACGTAATCTGACTTCTACAGGCACTTGTGCTTCAGGATTTTTTATCAATTGACCATCTCTATTTATATAAAGGTCTGTAAGTTTAATGTCATTACTTAAATCTCCATCTGTAAAGATACAATCATAGTTATTTGATTTTCCTGATGAGTTTTCTAACCATACATATCCTGATAATTTTGTGTAGATTTGTTTATTTCCTAATTCTTTTTCTACTGTTGAATTAGATTCTAATATAATGTCTCCTAATTCAATTGAATCTGTAAGATATCCATAGTTTGAGTTAGTTGTTTCTATTAATTTATAGGTATATTTAACTCCTCCTTGTGCATATACTTCTAAGTTGTTTACTGTTAATTGTCCTTTATCATCTGTTATAAATGTAGTTATATTTTCCATTAAATTTGTCTTTTCTTCATCTGTCATTTCTGAAATTGCTTTTTCTGTATAATAATAACTTACTCTGTATTCAGTATCTGTTGCTATATTTTGACGATTTATAGTTGCTGTTCCTTTTTTACTTGGAACTAGATTTCCATCTTTATCATATAATGCTAAATATGCATGGGCCTTACTTGGACTTGGACTTATTTCTATTGCAAATCCAACATCTTCTAGTTTTACATCATGTTTGTCTTCATCATATTTCTCAAGTTTTAGATTTCCTAAATCTATTGTATTAGTTATTTTTATTTGAGTTGTTTGGTTTAGTGTTAAGTTTGTTGCTGTTTCTGATAATGAAGTATTTTGTCCAGAGCCATATCCATAGTTAGGGTTGTAAACTTCATATGCTGTATAGTAATATTTATATACTGTTCCTGTCGTTAAGTTTACTCCTGAATTTATTTCTAAGTTATGTATTGAAACTTTTCCATCTTTATCAGTTACAAATTTTGTTAGCTGTGACTTTTCGTCTGATGTTAACTCTGAATATTGCTTATCAACTTCTTTTTCCTCACCATTTTGAGTTACAGTTTTATAAAAATGCTTATATTCAACTTTATAATGGGTCTCTCCATCTACACTTATAGCTGTTAAGTTATCATTTATTATAATATCTCCTTCTACTGTATCAACAAATTGATCATTTGTATCATATAATCTTAAATAAGTACGTTGAGGATTATTAGATCTTGCATAATTTTCAATTATAAATTGTACGCCTTCAAGCTTATCTCCATCAGTTCCCTCTTTTAAAATCTCTACATTTGCTAATTCTTTTTGGTTTTTGATTGTTATTGTAGCATTGTCTGTAATGATGAATTTTGCTGAATTTTGGTTACTTTGTAATATTTCTCCATTTGTAATTGAAATCTTATCTTTCATGTTTAATGCTTTATAACCATAATTATCATTTTTCGTTTCTTTTATTATATATTCTGTATTTGTATATAATTTTATTTTTTGTGTCAAACCATTTGCATCTGTTGTTAGAGTTGCAATTGGAGTTACTTCATCTGTGATATTATAAATTTTAAATTCAATTCCTGATACTTTTAAATCATTTCCATCTATATCTTGTTTTTGTAGTTCTACCTCTTTTTCTTGTTTTAATATGTAAGTATCTGTTAGCTGAGCTGGTTCATTTTCATCGCTTTGAGTTACATATATTAAATTTTGCCAAGTATTTTGACTTAGGTAAAATATTTTGACTTCATTATCAGAAGATAATCCCTCAGATAATTTAATACTAAAACTTAAGCGAGTTTTACCTGCTAAATCAGAACTTAAAACTTTTATATAAAAGTTTTTCTCATTTTCTATTTCTGATTCTTTTAATTCATTACCAACATATGTTAATACTTTATAATTTGTATATGGTTCATTATTGTCATCAAAATAAATATTAAATTCTGACAATTCTCCACTAAACTTATATTGGAAAGGTCCTAATATTGTGTAATTCTCACCATTTTCAGTCACTTCTATAAATTCTTCTATTAGTTTGTCTTCTTCTTTATAGTAATTTTCTGAAAGTTCATTTGAAAATCCTGATCTTACCTCATTAGTTATTCTATTAATAATATTTTGTGCTTCTACTTTTTGAGCTTCTGTTAGGAAATTTTCATTACTAACACTATATGATGATATATTATACTTTAATTTAGAAGAAGAAGGAAGTGTGCTATCTGCCCATGTCTTTAGATAATACCACATTACTCTCTGATATGTGTCTGTTATTAATACACCTTGAGATGTATCTCCTCTTTTTCTTATAGTATCATCATCTTCATATTCTTTTGCTTCTTTTATAATTTGTGATAAAACTCTATTTTGTAATTTTGCTTTTTCATCATTTAGTCCATTAATGTTGGTACCATCATTATTACTAAATGTTAATTCATCTCCATTTATTTGCAAAATTTCTTTTACTGTAACATTAAATGCATTACTTGCCATATGTTGATCTGCTTCGATACAATAAAAATCCTTATTTTTATATATTCCGTAATCACCACCATATTGACTTGAAGGATAAAGTCTTACTGTATCATTTAAATTCCAGTTAAATTCCGAAAATACTTTTGCGCAAGTAATTGTCAATATAAGTACTACAAGTAATATTGTTAATAACATTAATGATTTTTTCTTATTCATATTATTTCCTCCTCCTTTCCTCTAAAGTTTTATTCTCAATATTTTTTTCTTTATAAGGTATGCTGCAACTCCAACTATTCCTAACATTGAAATTACTAAAGCTATATAGTTGAACATTGTACCAGTTTGTACACCTATTATTAAATCTGCTGACCCTAAGTCATTTTCATCTTTGTTTTTGTTTGCTTGTACTGAGTTTGTGTCTTCAATTCCATATATATTGTATGCATCTTCTATTTCTGCCATATTATTTATTAGTTCAGCCTCTGCATTTACGTTTTTAGTTAATACTAAATTAATTTCTCTGCTTTCTCCTGGAGCTATTGGTTCATTTGATAAAGCATTAGTATGTAAGTTTGCCCCTGCTTCATACCAATCTTTGTTTAATTCTGAGCTGAACTTTAATCCTTCTGGTGCGTAATCAACTAAAGAGTTTACATATGCATCTACGTCACCAATATTGGTAAGTTTTATTGTATATTGTACTATTACTGTTGAACCTGCCATTCTTTTTGCGTTAATTTCTACTCTTGCAAAGTTTTCATTTTCATAATCATATGTTGTAGTTCCATTTGAAGTTTGTACTATTAATTTGCTTATATATTTATCTAGTTTAATATCAAATCGTTTTATAAATACTACACCTATATTTATGTTAGCAATATTGGTATTTAAGGTAATTTCATCGGTTGTTGCATATTCGCTTTCTTCTCCATTTATTGTAAGTATTTTAGATACAACATCTGATTTTTTGCTTTCATCAACATTTTCCTTTTTATATATGGTTGGTTTATATAATGTATTATCATATTCAAATACTACTATATATTTTCCTTCTGGTATATTTTCAAATGAATAATATCCATCTTCATCAGGTACTGTTGTTAAATCTTTGTTGTTTTCTTCATTTCTGACAAATTCATTTGTTTCAACATTTAATAATTTTACAGTTACTTCACTTAATATTGTATCTTTATTATTTAATTCTCCATCTTTATCTTGATCTATCCATGTTCTTCCACTTATACTGTATTTTTTTACATCTGGCTCTTCTGGGTTATCAGGGTTGTCTGGATTATCTGGATTATCTGGATTATCTGGATTGTCTGGATTGTCTGGATTTTCTGGTTCATCTGGATAATCTGGTTCAACTGGTGGTTTTACAATTATTGATTCTAAGTAATGTACAATTGGACCTACTGTTGCTACTTCTTGTCCAAAATATAGTAAAGTAGCACTATTAGATATTTTCTCAATTTCTAATCTTGTAGAATCATAATTTACAATTGCTTGTATTATTATCTCTTGTGAATTTTCAGGTTCTACCTCTACTGCAATATCTAAATTGTTGTTTATTTCATCAAGTTCTTTTCCATCTATTTGTACTTTTGTGATTGACAATTGTTTTGGAATAACATCTTGTACACTAAATCCATAACTTGTAATCTTAGAATTATTTGTCACTGTTATCTTGTATTCAATAGTGTCTCCTGCTTTTAGGTATTCGCCTTCATGTGTAGCTGTCATACTAATGTTTACATCATACCCATAAATATTGTCATTATATTCATTAGATCTATATTGTGTTTGGTTATGAGTCGCAACAGCTGTTATTTTTATATTTTTTGTAGCTTGCTCCATTTCATTAGTAACTGCATAAACTTTATATATTTTTGCTTCTCCTGAATTAATACTGCTTATTTCTAAATTATTAGATTCAGTTTCAGTAGATATTTCGTCATTTATATCTTCTATCATTTTTAATGAAAGTTCTTGTGGTAAATTAATATTTAATTCTATATTCTCTACTGTATCATTTGAGATATTTTCAACTATTACAAAATATTGCACAGGTTGATTATTAAATAATATCGTGCCCACATCTGTACGTCTTTTTACTGTTACTCTTATATCTCCTTTTTCTAATTGATTTGTTATTTCATTTGAAGATACTTCTATATCATTATTATAAACTACTGTTGCTTTATTTGTTGCTGCTACAGATGTTACTTCACTTTTAACTCTTACTTCGTATTCAATTGTTTTTGTTTCTCCCGATTTTAATGTTTCAATTATAGTTTCAAATATAGTTTTAGTTTCATCTTCATTATAATATAATTTAATTGGATCTGCATATTCAAAATCTTCCATTGGTTCTACATAAATGGTTTGCTCTGGTATTGCAGCTGTTAATTTTACATTTGTTGCATCTGCACTACCATCATTAGTTACATTAATCTTATATCTTATTACTTCTCCTGCTTTTATTGTGTCTCCATTTTGTAGTATCTCTCCACCAACTGTTGCTTCTAAAGTTACTGATACTTTACCTGTTTCTAGTCCAACTGGTACTGTTTTTACAGTTCCAGCAACTGAATTTGACATGTATTCAACTACATATGCTGTTTTCATTTCTTTATCATATTCTAAGTTTGCAGGTATTGTCATTGTATAGCCTGTAACTATATTAGTTGCTTTTTCCATCTTTGCTATTTGAATTAAATATAACACTGGATTTTGTAACTGTGATACATTTGTTGTCCATCCATTTTCTGTATTTGACAAATCTGTATCTGCATTTGAATTTTCCGTATAATAAACAGTTCCAATGTCAGTTGGTAAGTTAATTCCTGATTTTAATGTCGCATTTATTGTATTTTCAAAGGTATTTTCATCTATTTTAATATTTCCTTGTACTGGTAAATTTCCTAATATAATTACATTTTCTAATGTATTTCCAGTATTATTTATTAAAGCTATTTGAAAATTAGCTTCTGTTTCTGGTGAATTCATTTTTAGGTTTGCAACTTGTGCTGTTTTACTTTCTGCTGAGTTAGATTTTACATTGTAGTTTGTTATATTACTATATGCTACTAACCCACTATGTCCTGAAATCTTAACTTTTACTTCTGTATTGCCTTCATTTTCATAGCTTACCGCATTTTCATTTGTATATGTTAATATTATTTTATCTTCTGTATTTGGTGTAAACTCTTCTAAGTCAATATCTGCAATTATCTCTATATATCCATTAGTATTATCCATTGTATATGAGCTTTGCTCTCCTGATAATATAATTTCTATTTCATGATTATTTGGAAGATATCTTGCACTTGTTACTTCAAACTCATCTAGATATAATTTATTAATTTTTAAAGTGTCTATATTTATACTTTTAACACTATCTGGTAGTTTTATTTTTACTGTTGGATTTTTGTATAAATCATACATTTCATTATCTGTTTTTAAAGTTACAGCTATTTTTACTTGCTCGTTTGTTGTAGCTGTTGATAATGTTCTTGGTACAACCGTTAATTTTGCGGTTGTTATCGTTTCATTTAATGACATGTTTCTTTCAAATGTATATTCAGTTAAATTTGTTTCTGATGAATTGTATTTTGTTATAATTCGCTCTGTTAAAGAATTTATTCTTTGCAATTCTGTTCTTGTATAATTTTCTGCTTTTATTACTTTTGTATGTGCTAATCTGATTATTCCTGCATTTATTGGTGAAGTTATTTCTATATCTAAACCTTTTACACCTTCTTGGTATGTTATTAATATTTGTCCATCTTCACCAACTTGTGTTTCAGATGTTACAGTTGCTATTTCATTTTCATTTTGATCTTTTATTGTTAATTTTCCTTCAGTTCCTAATATTTCTTCTATTTCTGTTTTGCTTATTGTTGTTGTTTTATATTCTATGTTGGATTCTTTTTCTTCTCCATTTTCTGTTTTATATACCGTATTTTGACTTAATTTTATGTCTTCTGCCAAGTTTGCATAGTTTACTTCTATATTAGTTGTGGTTTGGTATTCTCTTTCTTCTTTTGAATATATTTTTCCTTTGTACATATATTTTTCTTCGTTGCTTACTGTACCTTTTATTATTCCATCTGATTCTTTTGCTAAGTTATATTTTGTTTCTTTTTCTTTTAAGTTTGATTCTTTTCCATAGAATTCTACTTTTGATTTCACATTATATTCATCTGTTCCAATTTCTGTAGATTTGTCTAATTTTAATGTTATAACTATAATGTCATTTGCATCTTTTTTCCATGATATATTTCCATCTGTACTTTCATTTGCAATTGTTATTTTTAACAAATTGTTTTCAGGTGGATTATATTCTAATTTTTGGTCTTTCGCTCCATTTGTTGCATATGTACCTTTTGATATTACTTCTAGAACCTCTGCTCCATCTGGTATTGTTACTTCAAATGTAGTTGATTTTACTGGATATGTATTATCTACAACACTAGAATTTAATTCTATTTGTACTAGTCTTGCATCTTCGCTCTCATATATCCTATTAGTTATTACATTTGCTTCTAAAGTTGTGTCTATATTATTTGGTGGTAATAAAGTTAAAGCTACTTTTTTCTCAGCTTCTATGTTTATCTCTTTTTCTGTGCTATCTTTATAATTTCCTGTTAGTTTTAGCACACTTTCTTTACTTAACATATCTTCTTCATAGCTTTCCTCTATTATTGGTTCTATTCCCACTTCTATTTCTGATGCATCTTTATTGCCTGGGCTTATACGCTTTAATGTAATTGTATTTCCTTCTATTTTACTAATATTATCACTTAATATTTCTTCTTTAAGCTTGAAATTAGTATTACTTAAGGTTACTGTTCCATCAAAGTATCCTTCGTTCTCGACTGATATATTTAAATATAACTTCATTTGGTTATTATCAATCTGGTATTCTACCTGAGATACTTTTTCTTCTTCTTTTTTAAAATACGCAGCAAATTTAACATTTTCATTGTTAGTAGAATCATTTATATTCTCTAACGCATAAGTTATTAAATTAGTTCCAAGAAAAATGAAATCTGCTACAGTTAATGCAATTACTAGCATAATTACTATTGCTACTTTTAGCACTTTGTTTTTCATAACCATTCCTCCATTTTAATGGGAAAACCCAATATCTCTCAATAATTTAATTATACTATTTTTTCAAGCATTTTTCAACAAATTTAGAAAAATTTTACATCGTTTTTAGTCATTTTTATTGGAAAAGAGGGCGGTTTTCTTTCCAACCACCCAATTTTTCAAGTCACATTTTCTGTTATTTCATTATTTTTTTCTTAATGATTACTATTCCTATTACCAATATTGTAAAGGTTACTGCTGTTGCTATTATATATAATAAATAATTTACAGTTGTTCCTGTTGGTGCTGTGACTTGTAATTTGACCATGTCGTCATCTGGCTCTTGTGGTCCATTTGTTGCCGGATTATAATTTCCAGGAATTGATTCTTTTATTGTTCTTCCACCTGATAATTCTATTATTTCAACACTATTTTTCTCATCAATAGAATTTGATACTGCCAAATATTTTGTAGTGTATAGATTTACTGTCTTTTCCTCTCCAATATTTAAGTCATTAAATTGTTCTGTAATTAGTATGTGATAATTTCCTGTTTTTAATTCTCTCCAAACCTCTTCACTTATAAATCCATTACCACTATTGTATAAGTCATCTGCTTGAGCCTCTACCCATATTCCCGCTTCATTTTGTTCTGAATCTAAACTCATTGTTGCATCTAAATAGTCTACAACTTTTTTAACTTTAGCTATTTTTAGAGTGCTTCCGCCTGTTCCATATAGGTAGTATTCTGTCTCTGCATAGTCTATCTGACAATTATTTGTTACTGATACACTATATTCTAGGTTTAGTGTAGCTCCTTGTAATAATTTCGAATCAATTTCTGCTGATACTAATCCATCTAATCCAGTTTTAACATATTGCATTACCTCTCCTGGATTTGATGGGTTTCCTTTTGGTATTATGTTTGTACCGGTTTGTGTTGTTACTCCTAAACCAGTTATTTCTTTTTCAATTATCATGTTTGTATCTGGTCTTTCAATTATACCAAAGTCTACATTTTCTAATTTATCAATTCTAACCATTGATAAAGCATCTGCTTCATTTGTTGGTGTAAATTCTACACCAACATCCATGAATGGTGTTTTTGCCTCCATTACATAAGTTTCTGAGAAACTATCCTTATATGTAGAATATTTTACTTCATCAGTATCTAAGGAATTCCTTAAATCAATATTATCTACTGCATCTGAATACCTATTATTCTCTTGAACTGTATACCATCTATTATTATTGCCATTTAGAGCATTTTTTATAACTTCAGATGTTATTATTGTAGATTTATAGTCATTTACATTTAAGTTCTTATTTCCATTTGGGTCTACTATATAAGATTTATTATTATATGTGTATTGGATAACATAATCTCCTGGTAATATACCTACATGCTCTCCATTTGTTTCATTATCATATCCAAATGTATAATGCCCACTTCCATCTGTTGTTGCTATTGCAGGTTCGCCATTAGAATATGTTGCTATTTTCTTTATAGTTTCTCCTTGTTCAGTTGTTTCAGTTTTAATGTTTCCATTACTATCTGCCTCATATAATTCTACTTTTACTCCATCTATAGTTCTCTCATTTGCTTCATCATATGCACCATCACCTAATTTTTCGTTTGCAACTAAACTTTCGGAAGTAGCTGTATCTTCGAAAATCGTTCCTGAAATTTTTCTTGAATCTGTTGCTTCTAATAATAATGATGGTGCTGATGTAGTATCATCTTCATAATTTTGTATATCTAATATTGGTGTTTGTCCATCTCCACCTTCACGTGAATCTAGTATTAATTTTAGTTCTATATTTCCTGGTTGAGAACTTTTATCTACACCTGCATATATTTCTCCTTCATTTCTTTGTTCAGTGCAGAAATACTCTTGCTCTCCATTTTCATCAGATTGTTTTCCTGTTCCTTCTCCATAATAAGTTGAATAGCTCATTATTTCAGTTGCATTATGATAAGTAGATTCTCCGTTTAATAAACCTTTTATCGTATTTTCACTTATATTAAATTTAATATAAATAAATTTGCTCTCTTCACTTTTTAGAGTTAATCCTGTTCTTCCATTCTCAGAAAGCGGAATTTTTATAGAATTATAGCTCTTACCTTCCTCAGGAGTCACTCCTTCTCCATATTCAACATCAACATTTTCTGTTATATTATCATTACTCCATATATTTGGATCAAGTAAATCTCCTATCTGATTATTACTTAAACTTAATCCTATTTCTTCTATTGTATAGTCTGCATCAAAATAATTAGTAATTTCTTTAACTACAGATGTTAATGTTCTACTTTGACTAGTTATTTGTATCTTATATATTAGTGAAACATCCATACTGGTTCTTCCACTCTCATATGCCTCAACATCTGATGAGTAAACTGTTCTCGTATATCTATTTGTTGAAGTTTCTTGTTCGAATTTAACACCTACTTCATCACCATTTAGGTTGTTATAATGTTGCTGTCTTCCATTGTAGTAATAATTATAATTTTTATTATTAACATTTACAGAAACACTGTATATGTCACTACCTATTGCTAACTTAGGCTGTTCTCTTGTAACAATTCCCATGTTAACATTTGTTATTCCATCAGCTGAGGTAGATTCCTCTGTTTTAGTTTCATCATACTTGTTTTTTAAATTATATCCTGTTTCAGTTGTATTTGCTGACAATGTTGTGTCAAAGTTTAATTCTGATACAGTTGACTCATGTCCAATTATTGATGGGTCTTCATCTTTACTATATGTTACAGTATTTACTGTATTTTGATTTTCGGAAACTATTTCGTTATTGTATTTTACTGTTCCAAATAAGCTATTTAAATCTGTTCTTTCTGTTTCAACTTCTTTTACTTTTGAGCCATTATCCATATTTAGTTGCTCAACTACTGTTGTATAATAAAATCCGTCATATATAAATATTACCTCATAATTTTCAAGTTCTTCTATTTTTACTTCTGTAAATGAGTACTCTCCATCTGTGCTAAATACATCTGGCTGAGTTTTTATAAAAGTATTTGTTTCCTTATCATATAATTTAATTTCTATAGGTTTGTTTATATTTTTTGGTGTTTGGTTTAATCCTGTAACATTTCCATTTTCATCTGTTAAATAAAGATCTGTAAGTTTAGTATCATTACTTAAGTCTCCATCTGTATAAATACCATCATAATTATTTGACTTTCCTGCAGAATTTTCTAGCCATACATATCCTGATATTTTTGTAAATACTTGTTTATTTCCTAATTCCTTTTCAACTGTTGAATTAGATTCTAATGTTATATTTCCTAACTCAACTGAATCTGGTGTAAATCCATAATTTAAATTAGTTGTTTCTATCAATTTATAAATGTATTTAGTTTCCCCTTGTGCATATACTTCTAAATTGTTTATTGCTAAAGTTCCTGCACTTTCTGTTAGGAATGTAGTTGTATTTGCAATTATAATCTCTTTTTCTTGTTCTGTCATTTCAGAAATTGCTTTTTCTGTACAATAATAACTTACTCTGTATTCAGTATCTGTTGCTATATTTTGACGATTTATAGTTGCTGTTCCTTTTATACTTGGAACTAGATTTCCATCTTTATCATATAATGCTAAATATGCATGTGTTTTACTTGGACTTGGACTCATTTCTATTGTAAAACCAACATCTTCTAGTTTTATATCTGTATTGTCTTCATCATATTTTTCAAGTTTTAAACTGCCTAAATCTATTGTGTTAGTTATTTTTATCTGGGCTGTTTGGTTTAAGCTTAAATTCGTGGCAGTTCCTGCCAATGAAGTATTTTTTCCAGAACCATATCCATAATTAGGATTATATACTTCATATGCTGTATAACTATATTTTTCAGTCTTTGATTTGTTTACTTCTACATTATTTATTGTTACTTTTCCATTTGAGTCTGTTATAAATTTAGTTGCTGCATTTTTATCTGATATATATGTAGCACTATATTCATTTGAATTTGCAATATTGTTAGCATTTATAGTTGCTGCTCCTTTTACAGAGTCTACAATGCTACCACTACTATTTTTTAACTGTAAATATTCACTTGCATCTCTTTGTATTATAAACTCAACATTTTCTAGTTTTGTTTCATCTTCTCCTACTTTTTGTATTTCAAGATTTGCTAGTTCTTGTGTGTTGTCTATTTTAATAGTAGTATTAGCCGTTATATCAAATTTTATCTCTTTAGTTGCAGGTCTTACTTCCAACTTACTTCCTCCAGTAACATTTATGTCACTGGTATCCATACTTATACCTTTATAACCATAATTATCATTTTCTATTTCTTGTAACCAGTAAATATATTTTGTTCCCTTTCCTGAATATATTTCAAGATTATTTATAACAATTTTTCCTGATGAATTTGTTTTAAATTTTGTTGCCTTGTCTGCTGAATTTACAGTTGTTACATTATATCTTGTTATATCTAATCCACTATCAGTAGTCACTATAGGTGTTGTAACAGAAGCATCATCTAGCTTCAAGTAAGCATTTTGTTTCCATAATACAAATTCTACACCTTCTAAATTTTGACCATTATTTCCTGTTTTATGTACAGTAAGATTTCCAAGCTCTGGTGCATTTTTAATTATTATAGTGCTACTGTCTGTTATGCTAAATGTTAATTCTCCATTTTGTTTGTTTTGACTTATAATACTTCCATTTGTAATACTAGCATCTGCAATACTAGCATTTTTATATCCATATGCTCCATTATATGTCTCTTTAAGAGTATATGTTGTATTTGCTTTTAATTCCACTGAATTAGTTGTTCCATTTGCTTGTGTTGTTAAAACTCCTACTTTATTATTATTTTCATATATTTCGAACTTGATTCCAGCTACTCTTAGTGGATTTCCACTTATATCTTGTTTTGTTATAGTTACAGGTGATAATTTATTGATTTTATAGCTGTCATAATAAGGATCTTTTTGTCCTTCTAATTGCTCAATATTAATTATAGGCTGATATTTTTCTGAAGGTTTATTAAATGCGAAAAAGTAAATTGTAGTTGTAGTATTTGCTAATGATAATCCTGTTGTTGATATTTTAAAATTTATATCTGTTACATTACTTAAAGCGCTTGTGGCAACTCTTATATAAAATTCATTTCCTGAAATTATGCTATTTTGCTTAGTAAAAGTTGATCCATTATATTTTCCGATTTCGTAACTTTGAGCAGTTGAACTACTATTATAAGTTAATGTTAGTGTTGCATTACCAGTAAACTCATATTTGAATGGTCCTAGAATTGTAGTTCCATCACTTAAGTCTTCTCTTATTTTTACTTCCTTTTCAGATCCAGGTGTAGTTTCTGTATAATAGGTTTGATTTACACCTGTAGATGTTAAAATTTGTTGAGAAGCTTCTCTATAAAAATTATTATAAGTTTCAACCCCTTGGTTAAAAGCAGGTCTTAAAGATTCTGATGTCACTCCTGTTATATCACTTTTTTGTAATGCTCCATTTATACTATCCCATAAAGTTGTGCTTGTGGTTCCAATTCTTTCTTTTAGTTCTACTCCTAGTCCTGTTCCCACTGAATTTTTCCAAGGATATAAAGCTTTCCATATTGCGACTTGTCCATAATCATAACCAAATCCTATATAATCTGCTTCTTCTCTGCCATCAGATGTTATTTCCATAGAATCCCATCTTTTTCTTGAACTGTCATTTTTAATTGAATTATATATTAATGATATAGTTCTATTTGCATATGTATTATCTGTAAATTGTACTCCACTTATTATTTCTGAAGATTTATATTCTTTTTGTATTTGAAGTGTTGCTGTATCTCCAACTATATCAATTTTTGCTATTGCTGTAAAAGTTCTTGGTGATCCTAAGTCATCACTAAAATCTGTACTTCTATCTCCACAGAAGAAATTAAAATTATGTCTTCCCATTATATTATTTTGGTATTTTAAATTGTACCTAGCTTGTCTAATCTCAACTGTATCTCCAATTGTATATGCCGCTGCAGTACTAATATTATTAAAAATAAGTATTGATAAAAGTATTAATACAATTATTCCTATAACAGTTGTTATTAATATTTTTTTATTCATTATTTCCCCTCCTTTCCTTTATAAATTTGCGTGTAACACTTTTTTATTTATTAAATATGCTGCTATACCAATTATTGCAATCATTGAAATTGTAAGTACTATGTAACTTGCTGCACCACCTGTTTGTGGACTTATAATTATATTTGCTAATCCTAAATCATTTTCATCTTTATTTTCATTTCCTGCTACTGAATTGATATCTTCTATTCCATAAATATTATATGCTTCTTGTATTTCTGCCATATTACTTATTAATTCTGCAGTAGCTTCTGTTTTTGTTTTAGTTAATGTTAGTGTTAATTCTTTGCTTTCTCCTGGTGCTATTGGTGTATTTGCTAAACTATTTGTATATAGGTTTCCACCTACTTCATACCAGTCTCTATTTAATTCTGAACTAAATTTTAAACCTGTTGGTGCATAATCTACAAGTGAATTTATATATGCATCTACATCTCCTACATTTGTTGCTTTAATTGAGTATTGCACTATTATTGTTGCTCCTACCATTTGCTTAGGTGATATTTCTACTTTCACAAAATCTTTGTCTTGATAATCATATGTGATTGTTCCTTTTGATGTTTGTACTAATACTTTGCTTACATACTTGTCTACTTGTATGTCAAATTTCTTCGTAAATACAAGACCTAAATCTATGTTAGCTATGTTTTCATTAATAGTGATTTCATCTGTTGCGGCATATTCTTTTGTTTCACCATTTATTGTTAATGTTTTTGATATTGCATTTGAATTTCTACTTTCTGCAACTCCACTTTTTTCATATATTGTTGGTTTATATAATGTATTATCATATTCAAATACTACTATATATTTTCCTTCTGGTATATCTGTAAATGTGTAAACTCCTTCTTTATCTGTATTTATTATTATATCTTTATTATTTTCTTCATCTTTAACAATTTCGTTTTTATTTACATCTAATAGTTTTATTTCAATATTTTCAAATGGTGTATCTTCATTATTTAATTCTCCATCACTGTCTTTATCTAACCATACTCTACCTGTAATATTGTATTTTCCTATCACTGGAATATCTGGATCGTCTGGATTGTCTGGTTCTTCTGGAATAGTTGGGTCATCTGGGTTATCTGGATCATCTGGATTAATAGGTTCGTCAGGATCTGTTGGGGCTTCTGGAACCGCTGGATCTGTTGGATTTTCTGGATTTTCCGGATTTTCTGGTTCACTTTCTATTATTGATTCCAATATATGAGATATTTTTTCTGTGTGACATATTTCTTCTCCAGCATATAATAGTTGTGCAACATTAGATATTGTTTGATCCTCAAATCTTCCTTTATCATAATTTACAACAGTAACTATTTTTATTTTTAAAATTGTATTTGCTTTAACCTCAAATGACTTATATATTCTATGGTCTAACACATTTTCTTCTACTAAATTTCCGTCAACTTCAATCCTTGAAATTGATAATTCTGCTGGAATTGTGTCTACTAGCATCAATATCATGTCTACTTCTGATTTATTATTGATTTCTATATTATATTCAATAACATCATCTGTTTTTAAGTATTCTCCCTCATTAGGAGATGTCATTTTAATTTCTACATCAAATCCATATAATTGCTCATTATAAGAATTAGCTCTATATGTTTTTCCTTCATGTATTGCAGTTGCTGAAATAGAAACTTTTTCAGAGTATTGTTCGATCTCTTGTACAGCTAAAAATATGTCATAAATTTTATATTCTCCTGGCGCAATATTAGATATTTTCCATTCCCCTTCTAAACTTACAGGATTGTATTCCATATCTGTAATAGAATTTATAGTCATAAGCTTCTCATCTGATAGTATAAGTTTAACATCTATATCTTTTAGCTCTGTGTCTGATAAATTTTCTACTATTATAAAATAGTTTCCTACTGCTCCAGATACTAATTTTTCTTCACTTGCTACTCTTTTTACTGTAAGTCGTAACTCTCCTTGTAAAAGATTATAACTTGTTTGGTTTGACTTTATTTCAGTATTTTCGCTTCCATAAATAATTGTTATTTGATTCTGTGCTGTTTTTCCATTAGAATCTTTCATTACTCTTACTTCATATATAAGTTCTGTGCTTTCTCCTCCTTTTAAAGTCGGAATATTAAATTCATGATTTGTTTTTTCAATTTCTTTATAATAAACTTCACCTGTATGCAAGAAATTTTCTATTGGTTCAACATAAATAGTTCCTTCTGGAATAGGTGCAATTACTCTTACATTTGTTGCATCATTACTTCCATTATTTGCTACTGCTATTTTATATCTTATTACTTCTCCTGCTCTTACTTCTGCTCCATCTTCTAGTTTGTTCTCTCCAACTGTTGCTTCAAGTGTTGCCAATATTCTGCCTGTTTCTAGTCCTACTGTTGTTGATTTTACTTCTTTTGTTCCAGTATTTTCAGTATAGTTTACAATATACATTGTTTCCATTTGCTGATTATATTCTAGCCCTGCTGGTATATTCATTGTATAATTTGCAATAAAGTTCGTTTCTTTCTCCATACTTGGAATTACTATCATATATAATGTTGGATTTATTACTTCTACTAAATTAGTTGTCCACCCATTTGATGAGTTTGCTAAATCTGCTGTTGCATTTTTGTTTGCTGTATAATATATGGTTCCTGTTCCTGCTGTTATATTTATATTTCCTTTTAGTGTTGAATTAATTGTGTTTTCTAATGTGCTTTCTGCTAAAGTTATACTTCCTTGTCCTGGTAAATTTCCAATTACTTGTATGTTCTCTACTTTATCTCCAGTATTATTTACTAATGCAATTTGGAAATTTGCTTCTGCTGCTTCTTGATTCATTTTTAAGCTTCCTACTTGAATACTTTCTGTTGTTAGTGAATTTCCTTTTACATTATAATTTGTTATTTCATGTAATGCCACCACTCCACTTGGTCCTTGTAAATTCATTTGGACTTCAGATTTTCCTTCATTTTCGTATAATACTGCATTTTCGTTTGTATATGATAATGTTATTTTATCTTCTTTGCTAGGTGTTGTTTCTTCTAATTCTATATCTGCTGTTATTTGTATATATGCTTGTGAATTATTTCCTGTATATGATGTTTGCTCTCCTATTAATTTTAATGTTATTTCTTTTGTAGTTGGATCATATTTATAAGAATCTGTATCTATTTCTAACTCATTTAAGTATAGAGGATTTGTTGTTATATTTTTTATACTTTTTACACTATCTGGCAATTTTATTATTATTGTTGGATTTTTAAATAAATCAAACATTTCATTATCTGTTCTTAATGTTACACCTATTTTCACTTGTTCATTTATAGTAGCTGTTGATAATATTTTTGGCTCTACTGTTAGTTTAGCTGATGTTATAGTCTCTCTTAAACTCATGTCTCTTAAATATGTGTTACTAGCTAATTTGTTTTCTGGTGTATTGTATTTTATCGTAGTTTTTTCTGATAATGTTTTTAATTGTCTTATTTCTTCTCTTGAATAATTTTCTGCCTTTATTACTTTTGTATGTTCTAATCTGATTATTCCTGTTTTTTCAGGTGTACTTATCTCTAATTTTAAACCTTTTACTCCTTCATTATGTATTATTTGTATTTTTCCTTTTTCATCTGTCTCATCAATTGCTGTTATTGTTCTTATTATATTTCCTTCTTGATCTTTTATTGTTAAGCTTCCTTCTTGTCCTAATACATATTCTATTTCTTGTTTGTTTATAGTTGTTGTTTTGTATTCTATATTTGAGGCTTTTTCTTCTTCATTTTCTGTTTTATATACTGTATCTTGATTTAGTTCTATATTTGTTGCTAAGTTTGCATAGTTTACTTCTATATTAGTTGTTGTTTTATATTCTCTTTCTTCTTTTGAATATATTTTACCCTTATACATATTTTTTTCTTCATTAGCTACCGTAGATTTTATTATTCCATCTACATCTTCTTCTACTTTATAAGCTGCCTCTTTTTCAACTGTTTTTTCATCACTTCCATATAAAATTATTTTTGATTTTATGTTTAATTCTTCTTGTGGTATCTCTGTTTCTTCATCTAGTATAAATGTAACTATTATAATGTCTTCTGCATTTTTTCTCCATGAGATTTTTCCATCTTTTTCTTCATTTTTTATTGATATTTCTACTAAGTTTTTTTCTTTGTCATATATATAATCACTATCTTCTAGTAGTTCTCTTTCAGATTCTCCATTAGTTGCATATGTTCCTTGGGTTATAACTTCAACTTTTTCTGTCCCTGGTATTGCAATTACTTCTAATTCTGATGATTTTACTGGATATCTATTATTTTCTAATTTACTGTTTATCTCTACTTGTATTAATCTTTTATTTTCTTCTCCTAGTTTAAATACCTTGTTTGTTATTACTTGGCTATTCAAGTTTGTAGATACCTCATTTGGTACTGTTAAGTTTAAGGCTACAGTTTTTTCAGATTCTATTTTTATATCTTCTTCTGTACTGTCTTTATATGTTCCTGTTAATTTAACCTTGCTATCCATATTTAACATTTTTACTTCATATTCTTCATTTATGATTGGTTCTATTCCAACTTCTATCTCTACTTTTTTTCCAGCTGTAATACGATTTAATGTAATTGTATTTCCTTCTATTTTGCTTATTCCTTCACTTACGCTATCCTGCTTTATATTAAAATTGCTTTCTTCTAAAGTTATTACTCCATCAAAGTATCCTTCATTTTCAACCGATACTCTCATGTATAGCTTCATCTCATTATCATCAATTACGTATTCCGCTTCTGGTAGCTCTTCCTCTCCAATCTTAAAATACGTATAAAATTTAATATTAACATGATTTGTCGTATCAGTTTCGCTTTGTACAGCATATACTAAATTCATGCCAACTAAAATAAAGTTTGATATTGTCAGTGCAATTATCAATGCCACTACTAGTATTGCCTTTAATACTTTGTTTTTCATAACTTTTCCCCCTATGTGTATAAATTTTTATACTTATATTTTATTATACTATCTGCCATTAAGTTGTCAATGTGACTTTTTTTCAGGTTTTTTTAAGGTTCTTTTTGAACTTACGGAAGCTTTTTTCTACAAATTATTACAAAAATATTTCATTTTCGTTAAGTTTTTATTTCTTTTTTTCCAGAATATTTTCGCATTTTAACTTTTATATTCCATTTTCTCTTACGCATGCTTTACTTTAATACTAATTTCAAGTTCTTTTTAACACTTTTTATTTTTCTGAATATCATATTAATAGTAATAAAACATATAATTTAGTATTAGTTTTAGGGGGAATGTATATGTCTGATAATCTAACAGAAGCTTTTAATAATTTAAAGAAAATGGTTGATAGTGGAAATATTCCAAGTGAAGTACAGGGTTTGGTTAATAACCTTAATAATGGAAATAGTGATTCTAAGCAAACTTTAAATAATATGCTTTCACAGATTTCTCCTGAGATGCTAAATAATCTTTCTTCTATGTTACAATCAAATAATTCTGCAAACAATAATAATTTTAATTCTTCTAATAGCTCTAATTATAGTACTAATTCTAGCAATACCTCTAACAATAATTTTAACCTAGACCCTGAAACTCTTATGAAAATGACATCTGTAATAAGTGCCATGAATCAAAAGGATAATCCTGGTAGCAATTTATTACATTCTTTAAAACCATATCTTAGAGATAGTAGGAAAGATAAATTAGATCAATATGCAAACTTACTTAATATTTCTAAAATTGCAGATATTATGAAAAAGGAAAAGAAGGAGAATAATAATCATGCCTAGATTCTCTTATCCAAATTTTCCATTTCCTTTTTATAAAAACTATTCTAGGAATCCAACATACTCACATAATTTCTCACTATCACAAACAAGCCATACTTCAAATTATGGAAAAAATAACTTTCAAAATAATTCATCAATAAAATCTGATATAACATCTTATTCTAAAAATGTTTCTCAACATATTAATTTAGATGAAGATAAGAATTGTAGAAATTTTGAAGAAAAAAATAAATCAAACAAAAATAATAATGATTATTTGTTTGATTTATTTGGTTTAAAAATTTATTCTGATGATGTTTTGCTAGTTAGCCTTATCTATTTTCTATATTCAGAAGGAGTTAGAGATGATAGCCTTTTTCTAGCACTCATTTTACTTTTAATTAGCTAAAAATTTTCATTTGTTAACATTCTTCAACTATAATTTCTTCTCCTTGTACACGTATATATACTTGATTTTTAGCTATTTCCAAATCTTTATCTATTTCTTTAACTATATTTGCAATTCTTACCTGTACAGCATCAAAGTTTCCTGCAGCAACTATTGCCTCCTTGTTACCTTTTGCCCCAGCATGTGCTAAACCTCTCAAGCTTCCTAGAACAACAATATTATCTGTAGCAATTATTTCAGCCCCTGAATTTACATCTCCTAGTATGACAATACTACCTTCAACTTCTATTTTTTTTCCAGAACGAATTGAACCTCTTTGAAACTTAGTTTCTGACGTTTTAATAGTTTGATTAAATGTTTTTACAATACTTGATAGTCCAAGCTCTTTAGGTAAGTCAAATTTAACTTCAATATCTAGATATTCTTTTATTATTTTTTCTATTTCATCCATCTCAATATTTTTTAGAACTTTTCCTGTAACTCTTATAGGCATTTTTTCTTCCTTATATAGTTTTTTTAGGTCTGGCAATTTTTGTTTTAATTCTTTTATTATATCTTTTTGTCCGGCTGACTCTTGTATTTTTATTACATTTTCATTTTTTCTCAAATTTATACTTATACTTCTCATTTTTAGGTCTCCTTATACTATCTTTCTTGTTCTGTATATGGAACTGCAGTTGTTGTTTCTTCAACATTTTGAGAATTAATTCCAAAATATTCTGCTAAAATGTCTCTTGCAATCTCTGCCGTGTAGCTTCCATGAGCACCTTTTTCTACCATAGCTACTACAACCACTTCAGGATCATCAAACGGTGCAAAACCTGTAAACCATGCGTTTACATCATTTCCGACTTGTGCAGAACCTGTTTTTCCTCCTACTTCTATGTTGAAATTTCTAAATACATTATATGCTGTTCCTCCGGTTTCGCTTGTAACAGATCTCATTCCTTCTAATATTGCAGATAAATTTTCTGGCTTTATTTCAAAGTTTTCTTCTGTTTCATCATTAGTTATTCCTAATTTTTCATTTGCATACTTTTCTATATTTTCTTTTGATTCCTCTGTTCCATCTGCATTTAAAATAGTTTTTATAATAGTTGGGTTTACCTCTTTCCCTGAGTTTACAAGTGTCGCTATATATTTAGCTATTTGTAACGGTGTAAAGCTGTTATAACTTTGACCTATTGCTGCTGATAATGTTTCTCCCCCTTGCCATGAAGCTGTCGTAATTTTTGCTTTTGTCTCTTTTGATGCAAGTGTTCCTGCTGATTCATTTGGTAATTCTATTCCCGTTTTTTTGCCTAATCCAAAATATTTTGCATATTTTGCTAATGTATCTATTCCTATTCTATTTCCAAGTTCATAAAAGTAATAATTACAAGAATTTTTAATTGCTCCTGAAACATTTAAATATCCGTGTCCTCTACGGTAATTTGTATAATACCAACATACTGGTTGGTAATCATTCGAATACCTATATACACCTGTATCATTTATTTTTTCTCCAATTGTAATTGCACCTGTTTCTAACCCTGCAGTTGCAGTTACCATTTTAAATATTGAACCTGGTGCATATGCCGATTGAATCGCTCTGTTCCAAAGTGGGTTACTCTCATTATCCTTATAAGCATTCCAATCCGATGTGCTTATTCCCCCAACAAATTTTTCTGGTTCAAAATCAGGATAACTTGCCATTGCAAGAATTTCTCCAGTATCTACCTTCATTACTACTACACTTCCTGCTTTTGTATCAATGGTTTCAGAAAAACCTCCTGTCGCTATTTTATTAATTGTATTTTTCAAAGCTTCTTCTGCAACTCGTTGTAAGTTAGAATCTATTGTAAGAACAATACTTGACCCTGATACTGCTTCTTTGGTTATATATTCTGCTGTTATAGTTCCATCAACTGCCATGTCTATTTGTTTTTCTCCATTTTCTCCTTTTAAATAATCTTCAAATAGGCTCTCTATACCAGTTCTCCCAATAACATCATCTCTATCATAGGTATCTTTTAATTCTTTGTATTCTTCTTCATTTATATTTCCAATATATCCTATAATATGTGATGCTAAGCTTCCAGAAGTGTATGTTCTGATTGAATCTTCTACTATATTAATTCCAGCAAAATTACTACTTTTTTCACTCAATTCTGCTACAGTTTCTTGCTTAATATCGGAAGCAATTTGTATCGATTTGGTATTGCTATAACCTTCTGTTGTTATTCTATATCTTATACAAATTATTTTTCTTACTTCCTCTATACTCTCATTTGTTATTTTATATTTTTCTTTAAACTTATAAAAAGCCTCTTCTGCTGTTGCATCTTCGTTTAAATCATACTTTTTTTTCCAAGAAGATAATGTTCCTTCTGAAATTGTATATTCAAATGGATTTATTTTTATTGGAAATGTATCTTCGTATTTTTCTTCATTTTTTTCTAATACATTTATAAGTTCTAATATTGCATTATTTAATTCCTGATTTTCTATATTTGTTTTATATAATTCAATATTATATGCTGCCCTTACTGTTGCTATCTTATTTCCGCTTCTATCTAAAATGTCTCCTCTAGAACCATCTATTTCTGATATTCTTGTAAGTCTTGTGTTTGATTGTTCTCTATATTCCTCTCCATGTACGATTTGCAAATTGAGTAATTGAATTATTAGTATTGCTCCTATTATATATACAAAAAGAGTAGTTATATTAAATCTTAAATTAATTTGTTCTTTGCTTATTCTTTTACTCAATATTTCACCTTCTTTTTAAAAATATCTTGTTAATATTTTGCTTCCTTTATATGCTTCTTCAACATCATATCCTGTTAATTGAATTATTGGATAAATAATTATTGTTAAAATAATATTAAATAATGTTTCTATTAATAAAATTTTAATAAATGCTAATATTTCAATATTTATGTTTAAGAAAAAATAGCTTAATATATATGTACCTATTTCATATATTATGGTACTTACTCCTACCATTGTCATCACTGTTATTCTGTTATCTTTTGAAAAATTTTTATCAAATAAATCAGCAATTATTCCTATAATAACTAACATTATTGAAGTTATTCCTAATTTTCTACTTATGAAAATATCTACCAACATTCCAAAAATAGCTCCATAAATTATGGCTGAATTTCTTCCCATGAATAAACCTATATATAGCATTAAAATTATCAATAAATTTGGCATTACTCCGGCTATTTTAAACCAAGTAAAAAAATTTGCTTGTAGTAAATATATAAATATAAATGATATTATAATTGCTATATTTATAAATATCTTTTTCATTTTTTCCCTTTCTCAACTAGTTGTGATTCGTAATTATAAGCACTGTTTCAAGCCTATCGAAATTTACAGCAGTTTCAACTTCTACTGTTTTATCTATTTTATTTTTTCCCTCTGTTACTTTTGTTACTTTTCCTATATGAATTCCTTTTGGATATATTCCTCCTAATCCTGAGGTTTCAACACTATCTCCTTCTATTATGTTGGAGTCTATTGCAATATATGTTGCTTTTAATGTGCTTGTCCCATCTATTGTCCCTTTACATACCATAGAATCTCTAGTTGAACTTGTTAATGCACTTGTAGAACTAGCACTATCTACTATTGTTTGAACCTTTGCTGTATTACTTGTTACAGATATTATATTTCCTACTAGTCCTTCATCAGCTATTACAGTCATGTTTTCTTCTACTCCGTCATCTTTTCCTACATTTATTACTAATATTTTAGAATAGTTTGTTATGTCTCTATTTATAACATATGCTGGTATTGTTTTATAACTTTGGTATTTTTCTGCAAGTGCTTGGTATTGTTTTAATGTTTCGTTTTCAGCCTTTATAATCTCAAGTTCTCTTAATTGTTGTTCTAATTGGCTATTTTTTTCCTTTAGTTCTTGGTTTTCTTGTTTTAATTGATCCATATCTGCAAAAAAAGTAGTATTACCACTAATTTTGTTTTGCAGATATGTTATTACATTTTGAACTGGCAATATTATTTTACTTATAACATTTTCAAAATTGTATAATTTGCTTGTCTCCATATTTGTGACTATTACCAATATTATTAAAATAATTACTGTTATAATAATCCCCAAAAACCCATTTTTTTTGTGATTATACATTTGACTTATTCTCCTCTTCTCCTATTTCGAGAATTTACTAAAATACTCCTTAATTTTTCTATATTTTCTAAAGTTTTTTCAGCTCCCTTTACTACACATTCAAGAGGCGCTTCTGAAACATATACTGGCATACCTGTTTCCATACTTAGTAACTTGTCTAGATTTCTTATTAATGCCCCTCCACCTGTTAATGCTATTCCTTTTTCCATTATGTCAGAAGACAGCTCAGGTGGTGTTTTCTCTAAAGTTATTTTTAATACATCTACAATTTTCCAAATAGATTCTCTCATAGCTATTTCTGCTTGAGTTGATGTAAAGTTTGTTACACGTGGTAAGCCCGTATTTGCATCTCTTCCCTTAATTTTCATTTCTAATTGCGACATTAATGGAAGTGCACACCCTACTTCTTTTTTTATTTGCTCTGCGGTTGTTTCTCCTATAATTAAATCCATTTCTTTTTTAACGTAATTTATAATGTCCTCATCCAATTCGTCTCCGGCAATTCTTAGAGAGTTACTAATTACAATTCCACCTAGTGATATTACTGCAACTTCTGTTGTTCCTCCTCCAATATCAATTACAATATTTCCGCTAGGCTCTGCAATGTCTATATTTGATCCTATTGCGGCTGCCATTGGTTCTTCAATTAGGTATACCTCTTTTGCCCCTGCTTGCAATATAGATTCTTCGACTGCTCTCTCTTCTACCTCTGTTATTCCTGAAGGTACCCCAACAACAACTCTTGGTCTAGCAACTGCATATTTTCTACAAACTTTGTTTAAAATCTCTTTTAACATGAGTCCTGTTGCTGTTAATTCTGCTATTACTCCATCTTTTAGTGGCCTTATTGCACTAATATTACTTGGAGTTTTTCCTAGCATTTCTTTTGCTTCATGCCCAACTGCTAATACTTCTCCTGTATCGTTATTTATTGCAATTGCTGAAGGTTCATTTAAAACAATTCCCTTTCCCTTTATTGCAACTAGCGTATTTGCAGTTCCTAAGTCAATTCCAATATCTCTAGAATTTAAAAAAGCCATTTGTATTCTCTCCTCTTTAATTTATGTTTTCTATGTTTTTCTTCATTTCATAAAATATACTTGTGTAACCATCTCCTGCAATAATTATATGGTCAAGTAGTTGTATCCCTAGTATTTCACAAGCTTGTTTAATTTTTTTTGTAAAGTTTATATCACTTTGACTTGGCACTGGATTTTCACTAGGATGATTATGTACTAAAATTATTTTAGGTGCTTGCATTTTTATTACACCTGATAATATATTTTTGGCATCAGCGCCTACCATATTTGAGTTTCCTTGTGTTATATTTTGTATTTTTAATATTTCATTTGAATTATTTAGAATTATCAATTTTAATAATTCTGTTTTTAAGTGTTTCATATCTTCTATAAGTATTTTAGCAATGTCTTTTGGTGATTGTACTTTGATTTTTCTATAATCAAGTGGCTTGTTCATTCTTGTTGCAAATTCACACAAGGCTTTTAATTGTATGGCCTTAACTTTACCTATTCCTTTTATTTGCATAAATTCTTCTATGCTTTTTTCTCTTAAAAAGTTTAGGTTGTTTGAATCAATTCCTTTGTTTAAACTTAAAATTCTTTTCGCAAGTTCAACTGAAGTTTCATCTTTAGTTCCAGTTTTTATTATTATCGCTAATAATTCTGCCTCTGAAAGTGCTTTTTCTCCATAAAGTTCTAATTTTTCATACGGTCTTTCCGAAATTGGTAATTCTTTAATTTTAATTGACAAAATATCTCCTCCTTAAAGTTAGCTTCTAGATCTGTTCAGCTTTAAATGTTTCATAGTACAAATAAGTTGTATAATATACAATCTTATTTAGTAGTTTTTAAAAATATCTTGCCCTATACCCCTTACGGAAATTTAGATTTTCGCATTAATATTATATCGTGCTTTACTATTTTTTTCAAGTAAATTATACATTTATTTGTAGTTATTATTTAAAATTTGACTTGTCCTTTTTATTACCATATTTTGTGGCTTTAAATATAATATTATTAGTAGTATAATATAATTACAATCTTAGGAGGTTTTTATCATATGAAAATTGAAAAATTAACTGAAAATAAGATAAGAATTATTTTGAATATAGAAGATTTAGAAACAAATAATGTTGATTTAGATGCTATTCTAAACAATACTCCTGAAACTCAAACTTTAATATTGTCAATTTTAAATCAAGCTGAAAAAGAGGTGGGATTTTATGTTCATGACTCAAAAATTCTGATTGAAGCAATTGCTTCTTTTGATGGAACTTTTGTTTTTACAATAACAAAAACTACGCCGAATACATCTGACGTACCTACTTTTACCAAAAAGAAACCACTTGTAAAACGAAAATCATTTAAGGCAGACACAAATACTATAATATATTCTTTTCATAGCTTTGATGAGTTCTGCGAATTTTGTAAAGCTTTACATATTGAATTTTTATCACATCAGAATCTTAAATTGATTTGTAAAAATACTGCTTTATATTTTTATAATGATATTTATTATTTATTGCTTTTTGGAGTAAATCCTAATTTTGAGCGTTTGAATGTATTTTTTTCAATAATTTCTGAATTTACAGATAGAGTTAATTGTTATAAAAATTTTGATGCAAAACTTGTTGAACATGGGAAAGCAATTTTTAAAAAAAATGCAATATCAAATACTCTTGATCTTTTTGTAAAATAAGAATGTAACATTTACTATGTTTTTCGCTAAAAAAGACAGCTCTTTGCTGTCCTTTTTAATATACATAATTTTGTGGATTGTATGCCACTCCATTTACTCTAACTTCTAAATGTAAATGTGGTCCAGTTGAATTTCCTGTTGAACCAACTGCTGCTATTATTTCACCCTGATTTACATATTGCCCCTCTTTTGCATACAATTTGCTACAATGTCCGTAATATGTTTCTATTCCATTTCCATGTGATATTTTTATTAAATACCCCAGTGAGCCCTGATAACCTGAATATGTTACAGTTCCACTTGCTGCTGCTGCAATTGGTGTACCAGTCTTAGTTGCAATATCTAAACCTGTATGTGCTCCTGACCTTACTCTACTTATTGATCCAAATCTCGATGTTATTGTTCCTGAAACAGGTCTTATAAAAGAAATTGTAATTGGCTGATTTTTATATGACATATTTTTTGATACACTTGTTTTTGTTACTGTTGGTGCTGCCGCAACTACTACTGGCTTTTCTTCATAAAGCTGTGCTACTGCAGTCTCTATTGAAGTAAATTCTTTTAATTGTGTATCATAAGACTTTGTTATAGAAATGTCATCTATATTATTGCTACTTTTTTCTTTCAATTGTTCAACTATTTGCTCAGCTGTTGAAAAATCAGCAACATGTAACTTTTCTTCATTGTCAACTAATATAGTATAATATGTATAATATGTAACTCCACTGTTTGTTATTTTTGCAAATATTTCATCATCATTTGTGGTTATTCCCCTTTTTAATAAGCACAATTTGTATTCTGGCATACTGTCTATTTGTGTGAATGCTACATTTTGATTTTCTTCGTTTCCACCTTCCATATATTCATTTATTCTAACTTGTAAAGCACTTTTATCTTTACTATATCCTATTACTTCTCCATTAATCGTTACTTCATATATTGGTTTATAAAATGCTCCTATTAAACCCATGGTTATTAATAAGCCGATAAATAGTAAAACTGCAAATCTAACCCATGTTCTAAATAGCATCATGATATTTTTTAACATTACTATTCCTCCGTATCATAATTGGTTTTATTTTATATTAAATTCTTTTTAGTTTGCAATTAGAATTTAGTTTAGTTTTTTACAATTTTTCTTTATTTTCTTCTCTTTTTCTTTCGTTTGCTAATTATTTTTCTTCTTGAAAATTATTTTGTATATTTTTTATTTTTTAGCAAATACTACGGATATAAGCAATTTTTAGAAAGGATGGATTTTTATGGCAGATTTAAATCAATCAGAATTACAAAATTTAAGGCATTTAATAGGTGCACATGAAACAGCTTATCAAAAATTAAATACTTATTCTTCTCAAGCAGTTGATCCACAAATTAAGCAAATGTTTACAAAATCAGCACAAGATGCTTTAAACACAAAACAAAAATTAATGAGCTTTTTAAATTCTTAATTTTATTCTATTTATAGGAGGTTTAAAATGAACGAAAAAACTATGGTTAATGACATTTTAGAAAATGTAAAAGCTGATTTATCAGCTTATCAAAAAGCTATTGCTGAATCTTCAAATGCTCAGCTTAGACAAACCTTTCAACAAATCAGAAATAGTGATGAATGTTTTCAATATGAACTATACAAAGTAGCTGAAACTAAAGGTTATTATAAACCTGCTGCAAAAGCTACTACTACTGAAATTGAAACTGTTAAAAATGAATTACAAGCATAATATTAACAGATTATAAGTAAAAATCTGTTTTATGTTGGCAATTACTTTGTACTTGTTTAAAGCGAGAGCTTCAAAATATTGCTCTCGCTTTTTTCTTATTACAGCATATTTGTTATTAATAATTAGTTTTAAAATTTTTTCTATATGTTTATATAATTTCAAGTCCCGCAAATTTAGCCATTAAACGTTTATGTCCAAATTTATCAAAGTTGATGTCTACTTTTAAATCATCTCCTTCAGCTTCTACACCATTAATAACCCCTTCTCCAAATTTCTTATGATATACTCGCACACCCTCTTTATATTGTGTGAGATTAACATCTCTGCTTCCTAGTTTATTAAGTGATTTTAAGAAACTTTCTGCTGTTTTCTTAAATGCAAAACCTGAATTTGTACTTTGTTTTTCAGTTTCTATTTGTTTGCTACTTTCTGCTACAGCTCCTACTGACTCAAAGTTACCAATTTTATAAGTTTTTATAGAACTATTTTGTCCTGCTTTTCCATAGGTCCAACTATATTTAGAATCTGGATATTCATTTCTTTCAAATATGTGGTTTTTACTTCTTCCTCCAAGTGCTTCATCTGCTCCATCTAACAATTCTGCTGGTATTTCATTTAGGAATCTAGAAGTCATATTGCAACTTGTTGAGCCAAATACTGTTCTTTGTTTTGCACATGTTAAGAATAAATTTTCTTTTGCTCTTGTAACTCCAACATAGCATAATCTTCTTTCCTCTTCTAACTCTTTTGGCTCTTGCATTGATTGATATCCTGGAAAAATTCCCTCTTCCATACCGACTAAAAATACTGTTGGAAATTCTAGGCCTTTCGCACTATGTAATGTCATAAGTGTTACGGAATCAAGTTCTTCATCAGTATTGTCTATATCACTTGATAATGTAATTCCCTCTAAGAAATCACTTAAACTATTATCTGCTGATTCATCTTCAAATTCAATTGCAACTGTGAAGAATTCTTCCAAGTTTGCTATTCTATTTTCTGCTTCTATAGTATTTTCTAGTTCCAAAGATTTTGTATAACCTGTTTTGTTTAAAGTTTGTTTTATTAATTCTGATACTTTTATGCTATCTTTTTTAGCAATTAAACTTTCGATTGTATCTACAAATTCTCTAGAATTTAAGTATACTCTATTTAGTCCATATTGGTCTGCATTTTTTATTACTTCATACATTGAAGTATTATTTTGTTCTGCCATTTGTGAAATGTTATCTAAACTTGTTTTTCCTATTCCACGTTTTGGCTCATTTATTATTCTGTTTAGACTTAAATTATCTGATTGGTTTTGTATTAGTCTTAAATATGCTATGATATCTTTTATTTCTTTTCTTTCATAGAATTTTAATCCACCAACAATTTTGTAAGGAATATTTTCTCTTCTAAAAATATCCTCTATCGCTCTTGATTGTGTATTCATTCTATATAATACAGCAAAATCCGAATATTTATAATATTCTTCTCTTCTTAAATGCTCTATTTGTTCTGCTATATATCTACCTTCATCATATTCATTTTCCGCAGAAAATACTTTTGGTAGATTTCCAAGCTCATTTTCTGTCCATAATTTTTTATCATATTTTACTTCATTATTTCTTATTATTTCATTTGCTACTTTTAATATGTTTCCTGTACATCTGTAGTTTTGCTCTAACTTTATAATTTTTGTTCCAGGAAAGTCTTTTTCAAAGTTCAATATGTTAGATATGTCTGCTCCTCTAAAACTATAAATTCCTTGGTCATTATCTCCTACGGCCGTAACATTTCCATATCTTGATGCAAATAGTGTTATTAATGTAAATTGTGATTTGTTTGTATCTTGATACTCATCTACTAATATATATTTAAATTTGTTTGCATAATATTCTAATACATCTGGATTATTTATTAATATTTTTACTGTAAAGTTTATTATATCATCAAAGTCTATTGCATTATTGTCTTTTAGTCTCTTTTGGTATAATTCATATATTTTTGCTATTTTACTTTTTCTGAAGTCGTTTCCAACTCTTATACTATATTGATCTGGTTCTAGCATTTCATTTTTGGCATTACTTATTTCTGATAATACTCCTCTTTCACTAAATGTTTTATCATCTATTTGTAATTCTTTCATACATTGTTTTATTAGAGTTTTTTGGTCACTTGTGTCAAATATTATAAATGAAGAATCATAACCAATTCTATCAATAAATTTTCTTAGTATTCTTACACATATTGAGTGAAAGGTTCCCATCCATATATCTTTTACAGCTTCTCCTACTAAGGACTCGGCTCTTTCACGCATTTCATTTGCTGCTTTGTTAGTAAACGTAATTGCTAATATATTCCAAGGCAATACCTTTTTTTCTCCCACAAGATATGCTATTTTATATGTTAATACTTTTGTTTTTCCACTTCCCGCTCCTGCTATTACTAAACAAGGTCCTTCTGTGTTTATAACTGCTTCGTATTGTTTGTCATTTAATTCTTTTAGTTTTTCTTCCATTTGTTTCTCCTTTTTATGGGGTTTTTCTTATTATGTTTAAAAGTATACTTTCTTTTACTATAAAAATCAAGCGAACAAACTAATTTTTTGCATAATTAATCTCTTTTGTTTTTTGTATTTTTTATTCTATTATTATACT
>CALXZT010000003.1 GCA_944393315.1 uncultured Clostridia bacterium | reverse complement strand
GAAACTCCATATAATATTCACATTTATATTACCATATAATTGATTAAAACCGCAAAAACTTGACAAAACTAATATAAAAAAGTAAAATATATAAGGATGATAAAAGGAGAAAAGTATGTCAAATAATAAAAAAGTATTAGAAAATCTAGTATCAAGAACAAAAATATATCTTATAATAATCCTAATATTATTAATAGTAATATGTATATATAATCTAACATTCATAATACCATCAATAATAGCATACATAGCAATAGTCGGATATTCATATTTAACAAATAACAAAAGAAAGAGTGAAATATCCGAACACTTACAAGACCTTACTTTAACAGTAGATTCTGCAGCCAAAAACACTCTAATAAATTCACCATTACCATTAATAATATTAGAAACAGATGGAAATGTAATTTGGAAAAGTTCGAAATTTGTAACAGAATTTGCAAACATTGATATTAACAATTATATTGATGATTTAACAATTACAATGAAACAAGAGATAGAAAAAAGCGAAGGAAAAAAAACAAGAACAGTAGAAAAACAAATAAAAATTGGAAAGAAAACATATAAAATTTTAGGAGAATTTGTTAAATCAAAAAGCAATAGAAAAAAATCAGACGAATATATGATAATAATTTACTTTATGGATGAAACCGCAAATATAAAACTACAAAAAGAATATGAGAATTCTCAAATTTGTGTTGGAATAATAAATGTAGATAATTATGAAGAAACAATGCAAAGAGTTGAAAACGAAAGAAAACCAGAAGTAATAGCCAAAATCGAAAAAAGCATATATGAATGGGCAAATGAGACAAACGGTATAATTATAAAACCTGAAAGAGACACTTATGTATATGTTTTTGAATATAGATATCTTGAAAAAATAAAAGAAAACAAATTTAGCATCTTAGATACCATTAAAGATGTAGCAAGTGAAGAAAACCTTCAATTAACACTAAGTATAGCAATATCAACTGAAGGAGAGACAGAAAAAGAAAAATACAAATCAGCTTTAGCAACAGTAGATATAATATTAGGAAGAGGTGGAGATCAAGCAGCTATAAGAGAAAATGGAAAATATCAATTCTTTGGAGGAAGAGCAGAAGAAGTAGAAAAAAGAACAAAAGTAAAGGCAAGAGTTGTAGCACATGCACTAGAAAAGCTAATTAAAGAAGCAGAAAACGTAATAATAATGGGACATACAAATCCTGATATAGATGCTTTAGGAGCAGGACTTGGAATATATAGATTATCCACAGTACTAGAAAAAAAAGCTTATATAGTAACCAATAAAGAAGCAAAAGCAATAAGTGGACTTATGGAAAATATTCAAAAAAATGATATTTACCAAGGGGTAATTATAAGTAAAGAAGAAGCTAGAGAAATAGTTAATGAAAATACTTTAATAGTTGTAGTAGATACACATAAAAAAAATTATGTTGAAGATTCAGAACTATTAGAAAAAACAAATAAAATAGTAATAATTGACCATCATAGAAGAAGTGCAGATTATATTAATAATAGTATTTTAACTTTCCAAGAGGTATATGCATCATCAGCAGCAGAACTAGTAACAGAGCTTATACAATATGTGGAAACTAAATGTGAGCTTAAATTATTAGAAGCAGAAGCATTATATGCAGGAATTATGGTTGACACTAAAAACTTTACATTTAAAACAGGAGTAAGAACATTTGAAGCAGCCGCTTACCTACGTAAGTTAGGTGTAGATATCATAAAAATAAAAAAATGGTTTCAAAGTGACATGGATGATTACAATAAAATAGCAGAGGTTGTAAGAAATTCAGTGATGATTAATGAGTCAATAGCTGTATCGATATATAATGGGCAAGAAAAAGATACAAACTTAATATGTGCTAAATCAGCAGATGAATTACTAACTATTGGAAACATAACAGCATCATTTGTCCTAGGAAAAGTAGGAGAAAAGGTAATTATAAGTGGACGCTCAATAGGAGATATAAATGTTCAAGTAATACTAGAAAAATTAGGAGGCGGAGGACATATAACTTTAGCCGGAGCACAAATAGATGGCAAAACAATAGAAGAAGTAAAAGAAGAGCTAATACAGAAAATTAATGAGTATTTTGAAGAAAACAATTAACAAAAAAGAAGCATAGTTTGAAATAAACTTTCATTGTTACTTTTCCATTTAACAATTTAGGTTTAAGTAAAATCAAAAATGCTTCTTTTATCATAGTATATAATATATATCTTAAAATAGTTATGAAATTAGGTAAAAATATCATAAAAACTATTGAAAAAAAATAAAAATATGTGTAAAATTAAATAAATTTAATAAGATAGGGGGATAAAAAATGGACGAAAATCAAGAAAATAACGAAGAAATAAAACAAGAGTCAGACCTAAAACAAGAAACAGCAAAAACATTTAATGAAGCAAAAGAGCAAATGAAAAACATTAACTTTAAGGAAGAAGCAGAGGCAGGGAAAGGATTAATAAAAAAATTATTAAAAAATCCAATAGAAACAATTAAAGAAATTGCTATAGACGAAGAAAATAAAACATTTAAAACAGCATTATTATTAGTGGCAGCTTGGGCAGTCATAGAATTTATAGAGAGAATTTTATATTATGCAACAAGTAAATATGCTGATTTTGAATTTTTGCCAACTTTAAAAGTAACACTAGCTCCAATCCTAAAAGTAATAGCAATGACAATTGCAATATACTTTGTAAATAATAGAGCTAAAGATTCTATCTCTAAAGTACTAACTTCTGTGGCAATTGCCTACATACCATCTATAGCATATTCATTATTATACTTATTACATTTTATATCTACAAAAATGTATACTATATTAACACCAGTTGGCGGATTATTAAATGTAATCTCAATAGTTTTAATGTATCATACAGTTAAATCATTATCTAATGAAACCGAAGAAGAAAATGTACTAAAAAAATTTATAAAAGTAGAAGCAGTATATTATGTAATAGTATTTGCAGTTAGCTTTTTAGGGATATCAATATAATTTTATATAAAAATAAAAAAATGCAGTAGAACTACTGCATTTTTTAAAAATATATGATACAATATACTAGCAAAAAAAGGAGGAAAGCCAATGAAAGTAATTTTAAAAGACAATATAAAAGGGGTAGGAAAGAAAAACGAAGTAATAAATGCCTCAGATGGATATGCAAGGAATTTTTTATTTCCAAAAAATTTAGCAGTAGAAGCAACACCTGAAAATATGCAAAAGCTAAACTCTCAAAACCAAGCAAAACAATATAAAAAAGATTTAGAAAAAGAGCAAGCACACCAAATAGCAAAAAAATTAGAAAATATAACTGTACAAATAAAGGTACAAGCAGGAGAAAACGGAAAAATATTTGGAAGTGTATCTTCAAAAGAAATATCAGAAAATTTAGAAAAGCAATATAAAATTACAATTGATAAAAAGAAAATCGAAATAAAAGAACCAATAAAAGTTTTAGGAGAAAGAACAGTAGAAGCCAGACTATTTGAAGGAGTAATAGGAAAAATAAAAATAAATGTAGTTACATAAGACAAAAAATCATAGGGGTTTGTATAGGAGGCAAAATAATGGAACTAGGAAAAGTACCACCACATGACATAGAAGCAGAACAAGCTGTACTTGGGAGTATGCTAACAGATAGAGATGCAGTAATAGCTGCTATGGAAACATTAAAACCAGATAGCTTTTATAGAGAAGATGACAAAGCAATATATGAAGCAATGCAAAACTTATATAATAGAGCAGAACCAATAGACCTAATTACACTAAAAAATGAACTAGAAACTATGTCAAAACTAGAACAAGTTGGTGGACTTGAATATTTAGCCAATCTTCCAGAAAAAGCACCAACAAGTGCAAATGTACAAAAATATATAAGCATTGTAGAAGAAAAAGCAATGCTAAGAACTTTAATAAAAACAGCAAATGAACTGATAGACTTAGGATATAGTCAAACAGAAGATGTTGAAGACATAATGGATCATGCTGAAAAGAAAATATTTAATATTATGCAAAACAAAAACCAAAAAGGATATTCACCAATAAAAGATGTTTTAGTTGAAAGCTTTACAAAACTAGAAGAATTATATAATAGGAAACAACACATTACTGGTGTGCCAACTGGATTTACAGACTTAGACTATAGAACCGCAGGACTACATGGTTCTGAATTAATATTATTAGCAGCAAGACCTGCAATGGGAAAAACAGCTTTTGTATTAAATATAGCTACTAATGCGGCTTTAAGAGGAAAAACAGGTGTAGCAATATTTAGTCTAGAAATGTCAAAAGAACAATTAGTCAATAGAATGCTTTGTAGTGAAGCAATGGTAGATAGCAATAAAATGAGAACAGGAAAATTAGAAGAAGAGGACTGGGCAAAGCTTGCTTCAGTTATAGGACCTCTCTCAGAAGCAAATATATATATAGATGATACACCTGGAATAACTGTTATGGAAATACGTACAAAATGTAGAAAACTAAAACTAGAAAAAAATATAGGTTTAGTTGTTATAGACTATCTGCAACTTATAACTGGAAATAATAAAAGAGTTGGGAGCAGGGAACAAGAAATATCAGAAATTAGCAGGTCTTTAAAAATATTAGCAAAAGAGTTAAATGTACCAGTAATTGCGTTATCACAACTTTCAAGAGCAGTAGAACAAAGACCAGACCATAGACCAATGCTTTCAGACTTACGTGAATCTGGTGCGATTGAACAAGATGCCGATATAGTAATGTTCCTATACAGAGATGATGTATATAATAAAGAAAGTGAAAAAAAAGATATTGCAGAAGTAATAATAGCAAAACAAAGAGGAGGCTCAACAGGAACAGTAGACTTATTATGGATGGGAAATTATACGAAATTTGTCAATTTAGAAACAAGATACAATGACTAAGTGAAGGGATTGGTTTTAATTATGGAAGAGACAGTATTAAAAACTATTGAAAAATATAACTTAATAAATACAGATGATAAAATTGTACTAGGAGTATCTGGAGGTCCAGATTCTCTTTTTATGTTAAATATTTTAAATAACTTAAAAGAACAACTTCATGTTGAATTAGTGGTTGCACATGTTAATCACATGATAAGAGAAGAAGCTAACTCAGAAGAAGAATTTGTTAAAGACTTCTGCAAAAAAATAAATGTAGAGTTTTACTCAAAAAGAATAGAAGTAGAAAAATATGCAAATAATAATAAAATAGGTATAGAAGAAGCTGGAAGAAAAATAAGATACGATTTTTTTGAAGAAATATCTAGGCAAGTAGGAGCTAATAAAATAGCAGTTGCACATAATAAAAATGATAAAGTAGAAACAATAATAATGCATCTTTTAAGAGGTAGTGGGATATCAGGATTACAAGGGATACAACCTAAAACAAATAATAAAATAATAAGACCAATCATAGAAATAGAAAGAACAGATATTGAAAAATATTGTAAACAACAAAACTTGAAACCAAGAATAGACAAAAGTAACTTTGACAATAATTATACTAGAAATAAAATACGAAACATTGTTATTCCATATATAAAACAAGAATTTAATCCAAATTTTATAGAAGCAATATCAAGACTTTCAGAAGTAATTACAGATGAAAATGCATTCTTAAATAAATTAACAGAAAAAGAATATAAAAATATATTAATACAAAAAAAAGACAAAGAAATAATTCTAGACTTAAAAAAATTTAATGAACTAGATAATATAATAAAGAAAAGAATAATATTATATACTGTATCAAAACTTAGAGGTAGCAGTCAAGGAATTGAGAAAATACATATAGAAGATATCGTTAAGCTATGCAAAAATAATATAGGAAATAAATTTTTGATACCTAACAAAGGTCTAAAAGTATTAGTAAGAGATAAAAAAATATTCTTTATTAAAGAAGAATGCACAAATAATAGCTTCCCCAGAAATAATGCTTAAAAGTCGCTGTTCTTCACAAAAAAGTCACAAAAAAACTATTGCAAAATAAGAAAAACTATGTTATAAAAATCAATATAGCAAAAGAAAATATAAATTAATAAAATGGGAACACTATGCTTTCCATATAAGGAGGAATTTTTTTGAAAAAGCGGAATAAAAACTTTAGCAATGTGGTTAATAATAGGTGTAATATTTGTAGTATTAATATCAACAATATTAGAAAATAGTAATTTAAAAATGACATATTCAGAATTACTTACATCAATCGATTCAGGAGAAGTTGAAAAAATAACAATAGCAGCAGATAAAACTTCTGCAACTGTAAAGTTAAAAGAAGACAAAATTGAAAAAAACGTTAATATACCTAGTTTAGATAGTTTCATAAACTATACTGAAGAATATATTAAAACAGGCGCAATTGAACTAGAAGAAGAATCAGAATCAATATGGATAACATTACTTAGTTTAATAACACCATTTGGATTACTAATTATTTTCTTAATATTCTGGTTTCTGATGATAGGGGGAACAAACAGTCAACCTGGTGCTGGCAAAACAATGACTTTTGGAAAGAGCAAAGCTAGAATGATAAATGCAACAGACAAACATAAAGTTACATTTGAAGATGTAGCAGGTGTGGATGAAGAAAAAGAAGAATTACAAGAAATAGTAGAATTTTTAAAAAACCCTAAAAAATTTACAGACATGGGAGCAAGAATACCAAAAGGAGTGTTACTTGTAGGACATCCAGGAACAGGTAAAACATTATTAGCAAAAGCAGTAGCTGGAGAAGCAGGAGTACCATTTTTCATAATAAGTGGTTCAGACTTTGTAGAAATGTTTGTTGGTGTTGGAGCTTCAAGAGTAAGAGACCTATTTGAACAGGCTAAGAAAAATGCACCATGTATAGTATTTATAGATGAAATAGATGCGGTAGGACGTCAAAGAGGAGCAGGTTTAGGAGGAGGACATGATGAAAGAGAGCAAACATTAAACCAATTATTAGTCGAAATGGATGGATTTGCTGAAAATGAGGGAGTAATTGTATTAGCAGCAACAAACAGACCAGATGTATTAGACAAAGCATTATTAAGACCAGGAAGATTTGATAGACAAATAGTAGTATCATCACCAGATGTAAAAGCAAGGGAACAAATATTAGAAGTACACGCAAAAAAGAAAAGACTAGCTGATGATGTTGATCTAAAAGTAATAGCTAAAAACACATCAGGATTTTCAGGAGCAGACCTAGAAAATGTTTTAAATGAGGCAGCATTATTATCAGCAAGAAGGAACCTACATGAAATAGGAATGAAAGAAATAGAAGATGCAATGGTAAAAGTAACTATGGGACCTGAGAAGAAAACAAGAGTTAGAAGCGAAAAAGAAAATAAGTTAGTAGCATATCATGAAGCAGGTCACGCAGTAGTAAGCAAATTTTTAGAGACACAAGATCCGGTACACCAAATATCAATAGTACCACGTGGAATGGCTGGAGGATATACAATGTATAGACCAACAGAAGACAAATCATTTATGTCAAAAACAGAGATGGAAGAAACTATAATATCTCTACTTGGAGGAAGAGTAGCAGAAGCTTTAATATTAAATGATATTTCAACAGGAGCAAGCAATGATATAGAAAGAGCTTCTAAAATCGCTAGAGATATGGTAACAAAATATGGAATGAGTGACAGAATAGGCTCAATAATGTTTGGCTCAGGGCAAGAGGAAGTATTCCTTGGAAGAGACTTTGCACAATCAAGAAATTATTCTGAAGAAACAGCAGGAATAATAGATGAAGAGGTTAAAAAGATAATTGACAAAGGATATATGACAGCAAAACAAATCTTAACAGCAAATGTTGATAAACTTCATATAGTAGCACAAATATTATTAGAAAAAGAAAAAATTGATGGTGAAGAATTTAATCAAATCTTTGCACAATAATGGAAAAGGAGGATACCTCTCTTTTCCATTTTTCCTTATATTTTAAGCTAACTTTTTACTAAAAACAAAACATAATGGTTCAAGCAATCAAAGAAAAATAAAGGCAAAATAAAACATAAAGGAAAATAAAGTTATTGAATTTGAGGTTTAATGAAACTTAAGTCTTGACAATAAATCTCAAATTATGTATAATATACATCGTAAGTAAGGGTTAGGATAAAATTTAAGTTTATCATAGAAAAAACCCCCACATAAAGTGCTTAAACGCCGGAAGGAGGGGAATAATAATGTCAGAGATAAAAGTTAATAATGGAAATATAGAAGACGCATTGAAAAGGTTTAAAAGACAATGTGCAAGAAATGGGGTACTTCAAGAAGTACGTAAAAGAGAGCATTATGAAAAGCCTAGCGTAAAAAGAAAGAAAAAATCAGAGGCAGCTAGAAAAAGAAAATTTTAAATTGATTAAATAAAAAACGTCTATAAAAGACGTTTTTTTGTGTTATTATAACAAGTTAGAAATAATACTAAAAATAATCCACAATGGCATTTAAGATGAAACAACCTTGAATAATTATATTTTATTATTTGCAAAAATAAGCTTATATGATATACTAATAAAAAATAAATTTAGTGAGGAGCAAAAAATGAAACAAAGATTTTTAGAACTATTAAGATCAACCAAAAGAGAAGGAATGGAAGAACTAATAAAATTTTTAGAAACTTCAGATTTTTTTACTGCACCTGCAAGCACCAAATTTCATGGAGACTATGAAGGAGGGTTATTAGAACATAGTTTAAAAGTATATGATATATTATCTGAAAAAGTAAAAAAACCGGGAATAGATTTAAATATATCTGAAGATACTGTAAAAATAGTAGCACTATTACACGACATATGCAAAGTAAACTTCTACAAAATAGACTATAGGAATGCAAAAAATGCGTTAGGAGTATGGGAAAAAGTACCATATTATACTGTAGAAGATACCATACCATATGGGCATGGAGAAAAATCAGTAATGATGCTGACAGAATACATAAAACTAACAGGAGAAGAAAAATATGCAATTAGATGGCATATGGGATTTTCTGAGCCAAAAGAATTATATGGCACATTAGGACAAGCAATGAAAAAATATCCATTAGTACTACTAATGAATGAAGCAGATTTAGAAGCAACATATTTTTTTAATATTTAAAAAAGGAAATTTAAATGAAAAAATTATTAATAACAGAAAAACCATCAGTCGCAATGGAATTTGCAAAAGTATTAAAGATAAATTCTAGTAGAAAAAATGGATATGTAGAATCAAATGACTGGGTAATAACATGGTGTGTTGGACACTTAGTAACAATGAGTTATCCAGAAAAATATGACGAAAAACTAAAATTTTGGAGACTGGACACTCTACCTTTTTTACCAAAAGAATTTAAATATGAGTTAATACCAGCGGTAGAAAAACAATTTGAAACCATAAAAGCTTTAATAACAAGAGAAGATATAGATACTATTTATGTAGGTACTGACTCAGGACGAGAGGGAGAATACATATATAGGCTTGTTGACCAAATGATAGGAGTAAAAGGAAAAGAAAAAAAGCGTATCTGGATAGACTCACAAACAGAAGAAGAGATACAAAGGGGAATTAGAGAAGCAAAGCCTTTATCAGAATATGATAGCTTATCAAGTTCAGCATATTTAAGAGCAAAAGAAGATTATTTAATTGGAATAAATTTTTCAAGATTACTATCTATAATATATGGAAAAAGGCTAGCAAAACAAATAAATGAAGAAAAAGCATCAATTTCAGTTGGTAGGGTAATGACATGTGTGCTAGGAATGATAGTATCTAGAGAAAGAGAAATACGTAACTTTGCAAAAACAAAATACTACAAGATAGAAGGACTATTTGGAAGCAAAGACAGTAACTTTGAAGCTGAGTGGAAAGTAAATGAAAAATCAAAACTTTTTGAAAGCCCTAAATTATATAATGAGAATGGCTTCAAAAAAGAACAAGATGCTAAAGAGTTTATATCCTCCATAATAGGAAAAACGGCGATAATTGAAGATTTAAAAAAATCTAAACAAAAGGAAAATGCACCACTTTTATTCAATTTAGCAGAAATACAAAATGAATGTACAAAAAGATTTAAAATTAAACCAGATGAAACCTTAGAAGTAATACAAAACTTATATGAAAAAAAATTAGTAACATATCCTAGAACAGATGCAAGAGTATTATCATCAGCAGTGGCAAAGGAAATAAATAAAAACCTAAATGGAATAGCAAAAGGTTTTAAAGATGAAGAAATACAATCTTATATAAAAAAGATGATAGATGAAAAATATTCAACAAATCTATTAAAAACAAAATATGTAAATGATAGTAAAATAACAGACCACTATGCAATAATACCAACAGGGCAAGGTTATGAGAATTATGAAAAATTATCAGAACTCCAGAAAGAAGTATATAAATTAATTGTAAGAAGATTTCTAGCAATATTTTATCCACCAGCAGAATATGAAAAAATTGCAGTAACTGTAAATATTATTGAAAACGTAGAAGAAAGTAATAAAGACATAGAAACCAAGAATAATATAAATGACAATAAGTCAAAAGAAATTTTTACAGCAAGTGCTAAAATCTGTATTAACAATGGTTTTTTAGACGTATTACGACAAAAAGCAAACAAACAATCCACAACAAATGCGGGAAATGTGGAAAACTCAGTGGATAGAAACGAAAAAAATGTCGATATGCAAAATAGAAATGACTCGAATGTGGAAAAATCTAATTTAAATGTATTAAAAAGTCTAAAAAAGGGAAAACAAATCGAAATACAAAGATTTGAAATAAAAGATGCAGAAACAACTCCACCAACAAGATATAATTCAGGTTCAATAATTTTAGCAATGGAAAATGCGGGAAAGCTAATAGAAGATGAAGAATTAAGAGAACAAATAAAAGGAGCAGGAATAGGAACTAGTGCTACAAGAGCAGAAATTATAAAGAAACTAGAAAAAATAAATTACATAGATATAAATACTAAAACACAAATAATTACTCCAACAAAAAAAGGAGAAGCAATTTTTGATATTGTAAATAGTTCAATGCCAGACATGTTAAACCCTAAACTAACAGCCAGTTGGGAAAAAGGATTAGAAATGGTAGCAAACAAAGAAATAGAATCAAATGTTTTTATGAATAAATTAGAAAACTATGTAAAAAGCAAGTTTGATAAACTCGTTATAAAATGGTAATAAATTTAATTATGGAAAAGTTGTCATCTGGTTATTGAATTTTTTAGGAATGTATCTAATTTCCTTCAAATCATTGCTATATTCATAAAAACATGTTATAATAAAATGGTAACTTTAGAAAAAAGAGGAAAGACATGAATATAATATTAGGAGAATTAGGAAAAAATCCCAAATTCTGTGAATACATAAAAAACATAGAACAAAAAGAAAGCCCTATATCAATATGGGGCTTAAATGACGTTGGAGAAGCACACTTTGCTAGTGCAACAGCAGAATTTAGTAAAAAGCCAATATGTATAATAACATATAATGAAATACAAGCAAAACAAATAATAGAAAACCTAAAATATTTTTCAGACAAAATAGTATACTTTCCCAAAAAAGAAATAGTAACATATGACTATGTAGCAGAAAGCAAAAATTTGCCATATGAAAGAATAGAAGCATTAAATAAAATAAAAAGTAAAAAAAATCTAATAGTAGTAACTACCATAGAAAGTATAATGCAAAAAATACCTGCCAAGGAGACCTTGTATAAAAATGAGATTAACTTTAAAGTAGGAGATATATACAAAACAGAAAACCTAAAACAAAAATTAATAGACTTAGGATACACAAGATATGACCTAATAGATGGTAGAGGCGAATTCAGCATAAGGGGAGGAATTCTAGATATCTCTATAAATGATAAACAGGGAGTAAGAATTGAATTTTGGGGCGATGAAATAGATTCTATAAGATATTTTAACATAGTAAGTCAAAGGTCAACTGAAAACATAGAAAAAGTTACAATATATCCTGCACATGAATACATTCTAGAAGAGGAAAGAGAAAAAGTATGCAAAAAAATAAAAGAAAAAATATATAATGACATATTAGAAGAAAACGTAAATCAAGACATAGAGCAAATAACAAATGGAAACTATATAAGCAAAATAGACAAATACTTTGACAGCTTTTATAAAGAACAATCAAACTTAATAGACTATTTAAATGAAAATTATATAATCTTTATAGATGAAATATCAAAAGTAAGACAAAGAGCAAACAACATTCAAAAAGATAACGAAAATATAGAAAAGCTACTAATAGAAAAAGAAAAAATTGTACCAGATGCAATTAAAAACATGTACACAATAGGTGAAATAGAAGAAAAACTTGAGAAAAAACAACTAGTATATTTAGAAAAACAAGATAAAGCAGTACAAATGCAATCAACTGAATATAATTTTGTGTACAAAGACAAAAGATATTTTAAAAGTGAAACAGAAGAATTAATTAAAGATATAAATAAAGCAAAAGCAGAGCAGAAAAACATATATATTCTAGTAGAAAACAGCGAGAAAGCAAAAAAAATATGTAATATTTTAGACGAAAATAAAATCACAAATAGATATGAACCAAAACTAGATAAAACAATAATAGTAAAAAACACATCACAAGTAGTAACAATAAGCCTAGGAAAACTAAGCTCTGGTTTTGAATGTTTTGATATAAAACTATTTGTAATATCTGCAAACGAAATAATAGAAGGAGAAAAAAGAAAAAGACATGTAAGTTCAGCATTTAAACAAGGTGAAAAAGTAGTATATGCAGATTTAAAAGTAGGAGACTATGTAGTACATAGTAATTATGGAATAGGAATATTTGTTGGAGTAAATACAATCACAGCAGATGGAACAACAAAAGATTATATAAAAATAAAATATCAAGGAGATGATATTTTATATGTACCAACAAACCAATTAGATAATGTACGAAAATATATAGGTGGAGAAGAACAAAGTCTAAAAATAAACAAACTCGGAAGCAAAGAATGGATAAATACTAAAACAAAGGTAAAGAAAAACTTACGAGAAGTAGCAAAAGATTTAATCGAATTATATGCAAAAAGAGAACATGCAATAGGATTTGCATTTCCAAAAGATACACCTTGGCAAGAACAATTTGAAGGAAGTTTTCCATATCAAGAAACAGAAGACCAATTAAGATGTATTGAAGAAGTTAAAAAAGATATGGAGTTACAAAAGCCAATGGACAGACTTTTATGTGGAGACGTTGGATATGGAAAAACAGAAGTGGCTATGAGAGCAGCCTTTAAAGCAGTAATGGGAGGAAAGCAAGTAGCATATTTGGTTCCAACAACAGTTTTAGCACAACAACAATATCAATCATTTAAAGAAAGAATGGAAGAATTTCCAATAAAAATAGAAGTATTAAACAGATTTAAAACAACAAAACAGCAGGAAGAAATAGTAAAAAAACTTAAACTTGGAGAAATTGATATAGTAATAGGAACTCATAGAATACTTAGTAAAGATATAGAATTCAAAGATTTAGGATTATTAATAATAGATGAAGAGCATAGATTTGGAGTAAAAGCAAAAGAAAAAATAAAACAATACAAAACAAATATAGATGTACTAACAATGACAGCCACTCCAATACCAAGAACTCTTCACATGTCTATAGTTGGAGTAAGAGACATGTCTGTAATATATGAACCACCTCAAAATAGAAAGCCAGTTCAGACCTATGTTTTAGAATATGATGAAGAAGTAGCAAAAGAGGCAATTACAAAAGAACTAGAAAGAGGAGGGCAAGTATTTTACTTATTTAATAATGTAGAAAACATACAAAGAAAAGCAGAAATAATAAGAGATTTAGTACCAGAAGCCAAAGTAGGATATGCCCATGGAAGAATGTCTGGAGAAAAAATAGAAGAAATAATGGAAGATTTTGTAGAGCAAAAAATTAATGTCTTAGTATGTACAACAATTTTAGAATCAGGAATAGACATACCAAATGCAAATACTATTATTGTTGAAAATGCGGATAGAATGGGATTAGCACAGCTATATCAAATAAGAGGAAGAGTAGGAAGAAGTGACAGACAGGCATATGCATACATAACATATAAAAGGGATAAACTACTATCAGAAGTCGCAGATAAAAGGTTAAAAGCTATAAAAGAATTTACAGAATTTGGAGCAGGATTTAAAATAGCAATGAGAGATTTAGAAATAAGAGGAGCAGGTAGTCTTTTAGGAGAAATACAACATGGACATATAGAACAGGTTGGATATGATACATATTGCAATTTATTAAATGAGGTAATAAGTGAAATACAAGGAAAAGAAATAAAAAAGGAAATAGAAGTTCAAATTGATATTGATGTAACAAGTTATATACCTGATAGTTATATTTCTGATTCAAGCCAAAAAATCGAGGTTTACCAAGACATAGCATTATGCAGAACAGAAGAAGACATCCAAAATGTAATAGATGAGGTAATTGACAGATTTGGTAATATACCAAGTGAATTAATAAATTTAATAGAAATAGCCAGAATAAAAAGTTTATGCAAAGAAAAAGGTGTAACAAAAATATCAAGCAAAAAAGGATTTGCAGTATTTAGTTTTGAAAGCGAAAGCTTTAAAATAGATATAAGTGAACTTTTAAAAACATATAAGAACAAAATAAGATTTTCACCTGGATTAAAGCCTATGGTAACATTATCATTAAGTTATAACGAAGATATAAAAGTGCTAAAAGAAATAAAAGAATTTTTAAAAAACTTATAAATGCATAAATAAATTAAGAAAGGAGGAAAAAATGCAATTAATTACAAGCAAAGATAATGAGATAGTAAAACACATAAAAAAGTTATCAGATAAGAAGTATAGAGACCAAAACAATTGTTATATAGTTGAAGGAATAAAACTAGTAGAAGAAGCGATAAAAGAAGAAGCACAAATTGAAAAAATAATAATTTGTGAGGAATCAACAAAAACATCAGAAATTTCTAAAAGCTTAATGTATGAAATAGCAAAACATGATTGCATATATGTAACAGAAAAAATATTCAAATCATTAACACAAGTAATGAATCCACAAGGAATATTAGCAGTTATAAAGAAAAATCAAGAAAGGTCTTTAATTAAATATGATGAAGACATAATAGTAGCTTTAGATGACATTCAAGATCCTGGCAATTTAGGAACAATTTTAAGGACAGTAGATAGTGTTGGTTTAAAACAATTAATAGTATCTAAAGGAACAGCAGATGTTTATAATCCAAAAGTGGTTCGCTCAAGTATGGGAGCAATTTTTAGAGTCGAGGTAATAGATGTAGAAGACTTAAAAGAAACAATTAAAATGATAAAAAGAAATAATTATGACCTTTTAGTAACATCTTTACAAACAAACAGTAGTATTTATGAAATAAAATACAATAAAAAAGTTATTGTAATTGGTAATGAAGCAAATGGAGTATCTAAAGAAATACAAGATATGGCTGATTTAAAAGCAAAGATTCCAATGCTTGGAACAACAGAGAGCTTAAACGTTTCAGTTGCAACTGGAATTATACTTTATGAATATGTAAGACAAAAATTAACAAAATAAAGGAGGAAAATAAGTTAATTATAAAATTGACTTATAGCAAAAATGAAATTAAATATAGTATTAGTAGAACCAGAAATACCACAAAATACAGGAAATATAGCAAGAACTTGTGCAGCAATAGGGGCTAAGTTACATTTAGTATATCCACTAGGATTTAGCATTTCTGAAAAACAAGTAAGAAGAGCAGGGTTAGATTATTGGGATAAATTAGATATAGAAGAACATAATACTTTTAAAGACTTTTTAGAAAAGTACAAACCAGAAGAACATAATATGTTTTTTGTTACAACAAAAGGTAAAAAAGTATATAGTGAAATTGATTATTCAAGTTTTGATGAAGTATTTTTACTGTTTGGTAAAGAGACTAAGGGATTATCAGAAGATATATTGAAAAAATATATTAGAAAAACAATCCGAATACCTATGAGAAAAACGCTAAGATCATTAAATTTATCAAATTCAGTTGCCATTGTAGCATATGATGTGTTTAGGCAAATAAATTTTGAAGGACTTGAAGAAATAAGTAACTACTTTGATAAAAATAATTGAAAAATAGCATTGACAGTAAAATAAATGTGTAGTATAAATAATATACAGTGTACTTACAGGTACTATACAAGGATGTAGAAAAGGGGAATATTATGGAAAAAACGGAATTAATACCATTTTTAGAAACACTTAAAGGAAAAAGTGTAATATTAAAAAATAGTGGGTATATGGCTTGCCAAACAAGCGTGAAGGAATTTAATTTTTATATAAAATACAATATACTAATGATGGAAGACAATAAATCTGAAAACTACATGGTATTAAATCTAGAGAAAATAAAACAAATTCAAAAAGAAGCAGATGAGATGTTAGTAACAATATATATTGATGATGCAATTGAAACAGAAGTATCAATTCAATTGAAATAAGCAAGAGTAAAAGTATTGAAAAAGTTATCGAGATAAATCCTTCCTAATAATCATAAAAAGATTAGGAGGATTTTTTTATGCGAAAGAAATAATATAATATATTTATGTATAAAACAAGAGAAAAGTAGAACAGGTAAAAAGTGTTTGACATAAAAAAATAGAAAGTGTATAATGCAAATATATGCATTTACATACAATGGAAAACATGAATTTTGTGATAGATAGAATGGTAATAGAAACGATAAAAAAGGTGATAATAAATGTATTTAAAAAGACTAGAATTACAGGGGTTTAAATCTTTTGCAGACAAAACAGTATTAGAATTTATGCCAGGAATAACAAGTGTAATAGGGCCAAATGGTTCAGGAAAAAGTAATATATCAGATGCGATAAGATGGGTACTTGGAGAACAAAGTATAAAATCTTTAAGAGGATCAAAATCAATGGATATAATTTTTGCAGGAACTGAAAATAGAAAATCTTTAGGATTTGCAGAAGCTTCATTAGTATTTGACAACACAGATGGCACATTACCAATAGAATATTCAGAAGTTGTAGTAACAAGAAAAATATATAGAAGTGGAGAAACAGGTTATTACATAAATAAAACACCATGCAGGCTAAAAGATGTATTAGAACTATTTATGGATACAGGTATAGGTAAAGATGGATATTCAATAATAGGTCAAGGCAAAATAGACGAAATACTAAGTAACAAATCAGAAGACAGAAGGCATATTTTTGAAGAAGCAGCAGGAATAGTAAAATATAGAGTAAGAAAAGAAGAAACTGAAAAAAAGCTAGAGCAAACAAAACTAAACCTATTAAGAATAAATGATATTTTATTAGAGATTGAACAAAACTTAGAACCATTAAAAAATCAATCAGATAAGGCAAAAAGATTCTTGAGTTTGAGATATGAATTAAAAGAAATAGAAATAGGGCTATTTTTGTATAATATAGAAAAATATAAACAAAATTTAGAGCAAATATCACAAGATGAAGAGATAATGAATTCTACACTAAACCAAGAAGAAGGCAAGTTAGAAAAAATAAGTATTTTGAAAGAAGAATTAAAATCAGAAATTGACGAAATAACAGCCAATATAGAAAAAACACAAAATCTTGGTTTTGAAAGTAGGCACGAAATTGAAAGACTAAACTCAGAAATAAATGTATCAAATACAAAAATACAAAATAATCTAGAAAATATCGAAAGACTTAAAGCTGAAATAAAAGAAAATACAAGTAAAGTGCAAGAATTAACAGAAGAAAAAGAACAAAAAAATAAAAGAAAAGAAAGCTTAAAACAAAACAAAGCTAAATTTGAAAAAGAACTAAAAGAAAAAGAAGAAGAATTAAAGAAGATTACAGAAAAATTATCAGAAAAAGAACTTGCAATAGAAGAAAAGAAAAGAAATGTAGAAAAAAATATAGAGTCAAAATATGAATATCAAACACAAATAAGTACACTAAATGCTAATAAAGACAATCTAGAAAAGCGAAAAAAACAATTAGAGCAAGAAAATTATTCTACCATTTCAGAATTAGATAATACAAGATTCAAAAAAGAAGAGATATCTAAAGAGTTCCAAAAAACTGAAAATAAAAGAAACCAGCTATTAGCAAGTCTAGAGCAAATCTCAGTAAAGAAAGAAGAAAATGAAGCTATATTAAAAGATTTTGAAACAAGAATCAATACACTATTAAATGAAATCAGAATAAAAGATTCTAAATTAAAATTTTTAATAGAAACAGAAAGAGAAAAAGAAGGATATATAAAAAGTGTTAAGGACTTATTAAAAGCTTGCGAAAATATAAAAGAATTAGGAAAAGGCATGCATGGAGTTCTTGCAAACATAATAACAGTACCTGAAAAATATCAAACCGCTATAGAAATGTGTTTAGGAGCAAGTTTACAAAATATTGTTACAGATACAGAAGAAGATGCTAAAAAATTAGTTGAATATTTGAAAACAAATAATTTAGGTAGAGCATCATTTTTACCATTAACAGCTATAAAAGGAAAAAAACTTGAAAAAATAAAAAGCAAAGAAAAAGGAATAATAGGAATAGCTTCTGATTTAGTAGAATTTGATAAAAAATATGAGCAAATCATATTAAACCTACTTGGAAGAACAGTTGTAGTTGATACGATGCAAACAGCTATAGCAGTAGCAAAATCAGAAGGATATGCTTATAGAATTATTACATTACAGGGAGACATTATAAATCCATCAGGATTAATTACAGGTGGTTCAATTGCCAAAAAGACAGTAAATATTTTAGGCAGAAGCAGAGAGATAGAAAAATTAGAAAAAGAGCTTAAGGAGCTTAAACAAAAACTTGCAAAAATTGAGAAAGAAAAAGAAGATTATATTTCTTCAAATGAGGATATTGTTAAAGAAGTACAAGCACTTGAAGACAACATAAAAGAAGTGGAAATTACTTATGCAACTGAAAGGCAAAGAATAATTTCAATCGATGAGAATATAGAAAGACTATCAAATAAGCTGAAAAAATCAAGAGAAGAGTTGGCAAATATCGAAACTCAAATAGAAATAATTATAGAAGAAAAGATTAAAAAAGAAAAAGAAATACAAGAATTAACAGCTATTAATAATAATCTATCTCAAGAAATAAGCGAATATGCAAAATTAAATAAAGATAATCAAAAATATATAGATGACCTAAATGTAGATATTACTGATTTAAAAATCTCAGTATCATCATTTGATGAAAGTGAAGTTTCAATAGTAGAGCTAGAAAAAAGAATTAATGAGGAAATAGAAGAAAATAAACAGTCATTAAAAACCAAAGAAAGTCAAATAGAACAATTAAAAATAGACAATGAAACTCTAGATAATAACATCAAAAATTTTGAAGAAAAAATCAAAAAAATAAAAGAAGAGGTTCAAAATAGTGGAGATACAATTGAAAAATTAAAGACTCAAAGACTGGAAAAAAACGAAACATTAGCAAAAAAAGAAGAAGAACAAACTGCACAATTTAAATTGATAGAAGAATTAAAAGCACAAATTGTTAAGTTAGAAGTAAAGAAAACTAAAACAGAAGAAGGCTTAGATGAAGAAATCAATAGAATGTGGGAAGAATATGAGTTAACGCCAAATGCAGCTAAAGACTATAAAAAGCCGGAGAATATAGCAAACACACAAAAACGAGTTAACAACTTAAGATCAGATATAAAAGATTTAGGAAGTGTAAATATAGATTCAATTGAAGAATATGCAAATTTAAAAAACAGATATGATTTTATGTGTGAGCAAAGGTTAGATTTAGAAAATACAACAGCTAAATTAAGAAATGTAATATCTGATATGACAAGTTTAATGAAGGAACAATTTAAAGTTAAATTTGAATTAATTAATAAAAATTTTAAAGAAGTATTTTCTGAGCTATTTGGTGGAGGAAAAGCAGAAATAACTTTAACAGATGAAGAAAATATATTAGAGTCTGGAATTGATATAACAGTTCAACCACCAGGGAAAAAGTTACAAAACATGATGCTTCTATCAGGAGGAGAAAAGGCATTTACTGCAATTGCTATTTTATTTGCAATATTAAAAATAAATCCAGCTCCATTCTGTGTTCTTGATGAAATAGAAGCAGCACTAGATGATGTGAATGTTTATAGATATGCAGAATATTTAAAAAAGTTTTCTAACAATACACAATTTTTAATAATTACACATAGAAAAGGAACTATGGAAGCAGCAGATACAGTTTATGGTGTTACAATGGAGGAAAAAGGCATTTCTAAATTACTTTCTATGAAACTTAAATAATAAAGAGGGTTCCTAGGACACCCTCTTTATTTTGAACAAAATAAAATTTATTCTAAATTTCTCAAAGCTGCAATTCTATCAGAAGTACTAGGGTGAGTAGACCAAATGCTAGTAGTTCTCTTCTTTTTAGAATTTACAGCATTAGCTCTAAAAGGACTAACAATATACATATGAGCAGTACTATTATTTGCATTTTCAAGTTCATTAGGGTCTGATTCTAATTTTTGCAAAGCGGAAATTAACCCTTCAGGATTTCTAGTAAACTCGACTGCAGTAGCATCTGCCATAAACTCTCTTTTCCTAGAAATAGCAAGTTGCATAAGTTTGCCAAAAATAGGAGATAAAATTAAAAATATCAATCCTATAAGCATTAAAATTGCATTTCCTCTGCCGGAATCATCATCTCTATCTCTAATGCCTCCCCAAAATAAAGCTCTAGAAAATATATCTGAAAGCATAACTACAAATCCTACCATAACTGTAACAATTGCAGAAAGACGTATATCATAATTTCTAATGTGGCCCATTTCATGAGCAATAACTCCCTCTAATTCATAGTAATCCAATTTTTCAAGTAAAGCGGTAGTCACACAAATTACAGAATGCTCTGGGTCACGGCCAGTAGCAAAAGCATTTGGCTGAGAATCCTCTACAACATAAAGTTGAGGACGATGCTGAAGCCCAGAAGAAACCATTAAAGCATCTAATATATTTACTAACTTTAAATTCTCTTCTTTTGTAGCAGGTCTTGCTTTATTCATACTTAAAATAATTTTATCACTATAATAATATGAACCCCAAGCAGAACCAATAGAAAATATCAAAGCTAAAACAATAGCCATAGTTCCGAAATTTAGTGCCATAAAAATATAGTATAAAATTAATGTGATAACTACTATAAAGGCAAATACAATTGCCATAGATTCTATTTTGTTTTTACGAATAGTTTCAAACATATAAATTTTCCTTTCTGGAAAAGGGGACAGTTCTCTTTTCCAATTTTTAAAAGTATATTATTAATTTAAATTAAATTTAAGAAAGGTTAGAAAAGAGAACTATCCTCTTTTTCCAAAAAGAGAGCAAGAAATAACCTGCCCTCTTAATCCCTTATCCCTTTATTTTCCAAAATCAACTTTAACATTTTTTCTAGCTTCTGCATTATCAACTTCAAATAAATCTTTTTGTTTAAAATTAAAGATACCAGCAATTATATTACTAGGAAATAATTCTAATTTAGTATTAAACTTTGTAACAGTATCATTATAAAATTGTCTTGAAAAAGAAATTTTATTTTCCGTGTTACGTAATTCTTCTGATAATTCTGAAAAGTTTTGATTTGATTTAAGATCTGGATAATTTTCAGAAACAGCCATAATAGTTTTTAGGGCACTAGATAATTGATTATCAATATTAGCCTTTTCAGATACTGAATTAGTGTTTGCCCATGAAGTTCTAAGTTCAGCAATCTTTGCAAAAGTTTCAGATTCATGATTCATATAGCCCTTAACTGTTTCAACAAAATTAGGAATTAAATCAAATCTTCTTTGAAGTTGAACATCAATTTGACTCCAAGCATTTTCAACTCTATTCTCGATAGTTTTTAGACTATTGTAAACAGAAATAACATAAATTACAATAACTACAATGATTCCAAAAATAATCCAACCTATCATATTTATTCCTCCTATCTCTATAAATAAATTACTTATATTCGTATAATATCACAAAAATATATAATATGCAAATAAAATTTTAAAAAAATAAAGACCACTCATTAATATAAATGTACAATATATATTCTTTCTGATAAATAGTACTTATATACTGACAAAAAAAATTTTATTGTATAAAGAAGTACAAATAACATATAATATAGTATATACCAAGGTTTACAAAATAAAAAGTAAAAAAATAACAAATTTGACAAAGCCAAAAAGAAATAGTATAATGACCTTGTCTAAAAAGGAGGAACATGATTTTATGAAGATAGAACACAAATGCTCTATTTCTATAATTAAAATCATTTGCGTAAGCTTGATATTATTAGCTCTTTCAGGTGCAGGTATTATAGTTATGGCTACACAAGTAAATACTGTTACAATTACATTAGCAAGTGGATATGAATTAACAGTATTAACAAATAAAACAAATGTCTCAGAAATACTAGCAGAAAGTAATATAGTACTAGCAGAAAATGAAAGAGTAACTCCTGACCTAAATGAAGATATTACTACAAATAAATCAATCATTATTCGTGATAAATCAATACAAGAGATACAAGTAGCAAAAATTTCTGAAAATGGAATAAATACAACTTTAGAGGAAATTTTAGATAGTTATTCACCAATAATAGAAAAAATTGTTACTCAAGAAGAAGAAATACCATTTGAAACAATTACTAAAGATGTATCAAATAGTGGAGAAAATACCAGAAATAAAGTAATAAGACAAGGTGAAAATGGAGTAAAACAAGTAACATATAAAATAAAATACAAAAATGATCAAGAAATAGAAAAAACAGTATTATCAGAAGTGGTTATAAAAGAACCAATAGATAAAATCGTTCAAGTTCAAAACAATGTAACAACAAGATCTTCATCTACATCAAGAAACTCATCAACAGGAACAACAATATTTAAAGTAACAGCATATTGTCCATGTGCTAAATGCTGTGGAAAATTTGCTTCTGGATATACAGCATCAGGAACAAAAGCAACAGCAGGAAGAACAATTGCTGCTTCTTCACAGTTCGATTTTGGAACAAAGCTATTAATAAATGGAACTACATATACAGTAGAAGATAGAGGAGGAGCAATAACAGGAAATAAAATTGATATATATTGTAACACACATGCAGAAGCAATTGCATGGGGAGTAAAATATTTACCAGTACAGGTAGTAGAATAATAAAAAGTTGGAAAAGGGAGACTGCTCTCTTTTCCAATTTTTTGGCATTTATAATAAATTATACAATAATGTTAAAAAGTTGGAGAAGAGCGAGGTTCTCTTTTCCAACTTTCAGTTATATTGGATTTACTTCAAACAAAATATCAAAATCAGTGAATTTATACAAAGTATTAGAATCCAAACAATCTAGATAATTTGATAATTGTTCTTGAGTTTTACAGGCAGCGATAATTGCTGGATTTAAATTGCCTTTAAACATTAAATCCATAGCATATTTAATAGATTCCATAATAGGTTTTGCTTCTCTATCTCTGCTTAATGAGTATGCTTCTCTAAAACGTGCAATTGAAGGATGCTTAATAAAATATGTTAGAGACAAAATATATTCTTTATTAACAACATCAGATAGAGAATAATACTCATCTGGATATTGTTCTAGATATGACTTTATTTCGGAAATTTTATAAGGCAAAAAAACCTTATTATTTTTTTCAGAAATTAAAAGGCATCTATTGTCTTTTTCAATATAGACCACATCACTATTTAACTCGTTTGATAATATAGTATCTGACGAAATTATGAAATTAAAATCATCAGACATAGTAGTATCATCCAAAACAGTGTTGGTTTCAGAAGAAATTAAAGTATTTTTATCATTTGTTTTTTCATCAAACATATCAATCACTTCTCCAAAATTAAAAATCTTATTATATATTATAACATGAAATTACAATTAATTACATTACAAAAAAATTACATTATAGATACAATATGACGAAAAAAGTAATAAAAGCGTAAAAAAACTGTAATAAAAGTGTAATGGTTTTTTAGTAGTATATAATGTATAATATAAACAGGAAAAATAGGTTAGGAGGGAAACTAGATGAAAAAATCTAAAAAGAATTATGTGCTAATCATATTAGTTGTTCTATTATTAGCTCTAGCAGTAGGTTATGCAGCCTTTTCACAACTTTTAACACTTTCAGGTACTGCAACAGGTACAACAACATGGGATGTTAAATTTACTGACGCTTCAATGAATGACTCAAATCATGGGACAGCAGATTTCACAGATGATACAGTAACAGTTAACGCAACACTTGCTTATCCAGGCGATGCTTGTACTGTAACAGCAGAAATAACAAATGAAGGAACTCTTCCAGCTAAGCTTACAAAATTTAGTTTGACTGGAACAGATGGAACATCACCATTTTCAAATTCTGACGTAACTGTTGAAATCCCAGATATTGAAACAGATGGCACAGAAGTAATAGCAGCAGGGGAAACATGCCCTGTTACAATTGCTATAAAATGGAATACTGATTCAGAAGCAACATCAGTTAATGCAAGCTTCAAAGTAAACTTTGAGTATCTACAAGATACTACTGAAGTTAATGTGTCACCAAATCATGGAGCACATAATTAGTGTTGTTAAAAGGTAATTAAAAATTAATTACCTTTTAACATATAAATAATAAAAAACACACTACTCTACTAACTTATAAAGGAATAAAAATATGCAAAAGTCAAGAAACGCCACAATAGGATTAATAATATTTATATTTTTGTATGGAATATTAGCAAATTGCAAATTAATTACAAATTTTAATCATACTTATTTATATATTATTAACCCTTTATTTTGGATAATATTAGCAATAATATTAAAAATAAGCTTAGGAAAAAATTTTGAAAAACAAAAAATTAAAAAAGAAATAATACAATATACGATAATTGCAATTCTAGCATATATTTTAACTTATATAATATCTGGACTTATTATTACTTTTGGAAAAAATCCATATGCCACAAATTTGCTAGGAGTTATTACAAATTTTTGGATATCAGGAACAGTAATCATAGCACAAGAATATATAAGATATAGATTAATACATAATGTATACAAAAAAGATGAAAAACTAATTGCTATATTATTAAGCATAGCCTATATAATAATAAACATAGAATTTGTAAGATATACTTATTCAACAATAACTGCATTATATGTTGTAAGAGAAATATCACAAAGAATAATTCCTATGATTGCTAAAAACATATTATTTTCATATACAGCAATAAATTCTGGGTATGCACCAGCTATATATTATGAATTATTAACACACCTATTTTTATGGTCAACGCCAATATTCCCTAATGCACCATGGATAATGGTAGCAATAATCGAAACAGTAATACCATTAATATTATTTTTATACATAAGGTATTACAAAAACAAAAAAGATATGATTCGAACAAGGGAAAAACAAATAGAAGATGAAAATCCAACTAGTTTAATTCCTATTGTAATATTGATAATTATAGCAATATGGTTTGCAATAGGTATTTTCCCAATAAAACCAGTAGCAATAGCTTCTGGAAGTATGGAAAAGCAACTATTTGTCGGAGATGTTGCAATAATAAAAAAATGTAATGCAGAAGACATAGAAATAGGAGACATAATAGAATATCAAATGGAAGGATACACAGTTATCCACAGAGTAATTGAAAAAAAACAAAGTAAAGGACAATTTTATTTTACCACAAAAGGAGATAACAATAATACTGCAGATGCAAAAGAGGTTACAGAAGGACAAGTAATAGGAAAAGTAATTTTCAAAATAAGATACTTAGGATATCCTGCAATATGGTTACACATGATTCAAACAGAACCACAGATTGAAGTAGAAGCAGGAAAATAAATTTTTAAAGCAAAGGAGGAAAAATGAGAGCTAGTAAGAAAAAAAGAATACGTAAATCAACAAGATATTTCTATATAGCAATAGCAACAGTAATGTTTGTTTGTTCTTGTGGCTACATTTTATCTTCCATTTGCAAAAATAACACAACTATTAAAAATGAGACCATATATAGCTACACCAACAAGTTTAAATATAATTATAACGTTAATCTAATAGAAAATGAATATATAGATGAACCAACTTTGGGCATGGAAGAAAATGCCTATATTACAGACTTAATAGACAATATAGATTTAAAAATAAACTATCAATATCAAGGGGATAAAGAAACAATTGTAAACTATGATTATGAAGTAGTAGGAAAAATACAAGGAATATATACTTATAACGGAACAGAACAGCGAATATGGACAAAAAAATATGTTGTTTTGGAAAAACAAGAAAAACAAACAGAAAATGGAAACATATTAATTGATGAAAATCTAAAATTAAATTTATCATCACAAAATGATTTAGTAAAACAATTTGAAAAACAAATGGGTATGACAATAGATGCCAAATTCATTTTAACATTAAATGTAAACACAACGACAATTGTTGAAGGAAAAAGTGTAACCAATAAGTATACTACACCAATTTCTATAGATTTAGGAAAGAAAACAACTAGCATTTTAGGAGAAAATGACAAAGAAGAAACTCAATACATATCTAAGGAAATTGAAGTAACTAATAATAATCAAGAAATACAAATAGTAATAAGTTTAATTGTACTATTTTTATCAGTTCTAATATATAAATATATATTAACAAAAACACAACCAATTAATAAAATAAAAAATATATATAAATATGAACTAAACAGAATATTAAGATTATGCCAAGACAAAATTGTCCAAGTAAGTACACAGCCAGATGTGACGGCAACAACTATTATAGATGTAAAAGATTTTGGAGAAATCATAAAAGTATCAGAAGAATTATTCAAACCGATTTTATATTGGGCATCAAAAGATATAGATGAAGCATGGTTTTATGTAATGAGTAATAGTGTAACATATAGATATATTTTAAAAGGATAATATCCAAGGCTAAACTTCATGCCTAGGAAGTAAATTAAAAACAGGTTTAATTTTAGCAAAATAAAAATTCAACCTGTTTTAAAAAGCAATAATTTCTTAAAGAAGAAAGGCAAAAAATAGAATGAAAAAAACATATAAAATAAAAAGAAAGAAAAAGAAATTTAATCAAATATTTTTTGTAATAATTTTAATATGTATAATAATTACTATGTCAACAGCATATTCCTTACTAAGTACAAATTTAACAGTAAGTGGTAATGTAACAGGCCAATACATTTCAGCACCACCTTTAGATGTTATTGTACCTACTCCTACAGTTGATGAAAATGGGGTTTCAAGGGTCACAACAAATACAAATTTTGCTTTTTGGGGTACAACGATATTTAGGGTTGTATCAGAAACATATGAGAACAATACAATAACAACAACATTAAAATATGTATATAATCAAATATTTGCAAGTAGTCACGTAAGTGGTACAATAACTTTATCATTGCAAAATAGTACAAATACTACTTTCTTAAACGGGAAAATGGAAATAGAAGAAATATATGATCCAAATTCAAACAAAGCATTTCAAGATAATACATATAATGTTGGGAGTACAACATTACAACCTGGGGAAACTACAAATCCATCAATAGAGTTAACTTTAGCAGGAAAATACATTACAGATGGAACAATGTGTAAATATAAAATAACATATGAGGTAGAAGGAGTGTTGAGAGTTTTTTATTATGTATTGATATTAGAACCTTATTCATAATAAACCAAAAACTGTATATTCATACTTTGTCTTACTTGCTTCCAAAAACAAGATATGATATAATTCACGCATAAGGAGAGTGAACAAGTGAAGCTAATCTCATGGAATGTAAATGGAATAAGAGCATGTTTAAACAAAGGTTTTCAAGAATTTTTTGAGCAAATTGATGCAGACATATTTTGTATACAAGAAACAAAATGTAGACAAGAACAAGTGGAACTAGAATTCAAAAATTACTTAAGTTATTGGAACAGTGCTGAGAAAAAAGGGTATTCAGGGACAGCGATATTTTCAAAGAATAAACCAATAACTGTAACATATGGTATTGGAATTGAAGAACATGACAAAGAAGGAAGAATAATAACGCTAGAATTCGAAAACTTTTATTTAGTAAATAATTACACACCAAACTCAAAAAGAGGACTAGAAAGACTTTCCTATAGAATGATATGGGAAGATGAAATAAGAAAATATTTACTAGAATTAAACAAGAAAAAGCCAGTAATAATGTGTGGAGATTTAAATGTAGCACATAAAGAAATTGATTTAAAAAATCCAAAACAAAACAGACAAAATGCAGGGTTTACTGATGAAGAAAGAGAAAAAATGACAGAACTATTAAATGCGGGTTTTTCAGATACATTTAGATTTTTGTATCCTGAAAAAGAAAATGAATACACATGGTGGTCATACATGGGACATGCCCGCAAAAAAAATATAGGGTGGAGAATAGACTACTTTATTGTGTCAAAAGACATAGAAAAACAAATCAAAGAAGCCAAAATATATCAAGAAATAATGGGAAGTGACCATTGCCCAGTAGAATTAGATATAGAAATATAAAAAAGAAAGGAAATCACAAAAAAATGAAGGAGATAAAAAATAATATTACAAAATGGATGTATTGGTTTCTATTTGCTGTAAGTGTTATAGTAATTTATAAATTATTAGATAACTTTGTTGCTATAACAGATGTAATAAAAGGATTTATAAGTGTAATAGCACCATTCTTAAGCGGACTTTTAATAGCATATATACTTTATATACCAGCATCAAAATTTGAAAAAGGATTAAAAAAATCAAAAAACAAACTAATAAAAAAGAATGCTAGAAAATTAGGGGTATTATTTGCTTATATAGTAGCATTAATAGTAATAGTCATAATTTTAAATATGATATTACCAACTGTTATTTCTAGTATAGTTGAATTAGTAAACAATTTTCAAGGATATTATCAAACACTTTTAGAAGAAATATCAAAATTGCCAGAAGATTCAATTTGGAAAAGCCAGCAAGTCAAAAATATATTATCTGCGATTCAACAAATAGATATAAGTAAAATAATAAACATAGATACAATAATGCAGTATGCAAAAGGTGCAATTAGCCTCGTAACTGGACTTGTAGACATCTTTGTTATGATTGTAGTATCTGTATATGCACTGTTAGAAAGAGGAAAAATATTAAAATTTATAAGAGAATTAACTTCAACAATATTCAATGAAGAATTATGCCAAAATATAGGAAAATATTTTAATGATACAAATAAAATATTTTATAAATTCTTATCAAGTCAAATTCTAGATGCAATAATTGTAGGAATTCTTACAACTATAATGATGTCAATACTAAACGTAAAATATGCTGTATTACTAGGATTTATGATAGGACTATTTAATATAATACCATATTTTGGAGCAATAGTAGCAGTAGCAATTGCAATACTTATAACATTAATAACAGGAGGAATATCACAAGCAATATTAATGGCTGTATCAGTTATAATATTGCAGCAAATAGATGCAAATATAATAAACCCAAAAATAGTAGGAAATTCATTAGAAATTAGTCCATTATTAATAATATTTTCTGTAACTGTAGGAGGAGCATATTTTGGAGTTATAGGAATGTTTCTAGCTGTACCAGTAGCAGCTGTATTGAAAATTGCAATTAATGATTACATAATTTATAAGAATAGAAAAAAACAAATAAATAAAACTCAAGATTAATTTGGATTTAATAATTAAAGGAAAATCTTTTAACAAGAGAACAATTCTTATTTTAAAATCAGTTATTAAAGAACTCACACAAATAGAGAGCAGAGAAATTTAATAATATTGCAAATCATATTCTCTACTTTTATATTATCATTTTATACAAGAAATTCTTGTATTTCTTCTTCAGGCATGCTACATAGATATGGCGTTTTTTCAACTTAATATAATTACAATTGGGAGGGCTCGCTGAGCCCTCCCAATGTTTTGGTTCCTTATTTAAACACAATCCAACCGCAGTGTTCATAACATTCGGCAACTGGACGTAAGTCTGACAAATCAGAGAGGGAAAACCTCCAAGCGTAAGTCGACCCCCCGAAATCTCCACCAGACGCGATCCAAAACCTCCCATTTCCCTTGGTCAAAATCCAAGGACGTTCAAGCAACGTACGGATTATGTCAAAAGGTACATTTTTGTAGGTTTTGTCATTCATGTATGGAGTCAAGGTTTTGATGGGGTTAAGGGAACCACACACTACCTCCCACATCGTTTCGACGGGAAGGTCGTAGCTGCTAAATGCTTTAATAAGGTAAGCAATTAAAGCTATCCACTCGTTCTTCCTCCCCAAGCGACTCTCATGCTCAGGAAGAAAGTTCTTGGCAGCTTCATCCCACCAGGGATACGGCTTCCTATGAGCGAGGGGGAAGCCCCGCTCACAGGAAATACCGGTTCCAGTCTTGTTAAAACGTGGACTGCGATATGCAGCCCAGAAGTCCCCCAAGCCATCAGTAATGACTTGCAAGAACTCCGCCATCAAGCGCTCTTGTGGCTTTGTTCTTGGCGTGAACTTCATAAAATCGTCTTCAGGCTTAAGTCCAGATGCTTCTACCCGCATGAAAAATTGCGAGTATAAAATAGGAACCGCTGATTCCAATGACTGCTGTTGATTTTTACTCATAGTGTTTTACCTCCAAAAAATGTTTTTGTCTTCACAGTTTGAAATCATATCCAATCATATCTAATGTTAGATATATTTTTATTATAACACATCATTATGTTAAATTGCAAGCTTTTTCCAATGAATGTTCACGAGGGAAATTTCATCTAGCCAAAAAAATGGCTGAAAAAACATAAAATATAGATAATTTTATTGACAGATAGGACAAAACATGATATTATATTATATATTTTATGCAAACGATAACCTAATCATATTAAAAAAGTAATGATGAAGGGTGATTAAAATAAAAAAAAGTAAAGTAAGAGAGCTAAAATAAGTATAAAATAGAAGCTAGTTGGCAAAAACAAAAAATTGCCAACAGGCTTTTTATTGTCATTTTTACTTTTGTATTTTTTACCATCAAAAAACATTAATTCATAGTTAAAAACTAAAAAATTGAAGAATTGAATATATTTGCAGATTGTAGAAGAAAAATTGTAAGAGCAGACAATTTGAAACTATGCAATATAAAAATATATCCAAGAAGAACGTTTTTTAGAAAAAATAAATTTTTTTCTGCTTAATAATTTATAGGGGTGATTATTTTGGTAAAAGAAATCAAATACGAGAAAGCATCGCGTATGGATTTTTCAAAAGTTGGCGATTATATCGAAATGCCAAATCTTATCAAAGTTCAAAGAGATTCTTATAACTGGTTCGTAGAAGAGGGGCTAGGGGAAGTATTAAAAGATATTTCACCAATAGTTGACTATTCAGGAAATTTAGTTCTAGAATTTTTCGATTATTACATGGAGGATAAAACTAAATATACATTAGAAGAAGCGAAAGAAAGAGATGCAACATATTCAACAAGATTACACGTAAAAGTAAGGTTAATCAACCGTGAAACTGGAGAAATAAAAGAGCAAGAAATCTACTTAGGAGATTTTCCACTTATGACAGAAAGTGGAACATTTGTAATAAATGGAGCAGAAAGAGTAGTAGTAAGCCAGTTAGTACGTTCACCAGGCTGTTATTATGCAGAAGAATTTGACACAAAAACAGGAAGAAAAACATATACATCAACAATAATGCCATTAAGAGGAGCGTGGCTAGAATATGAAACAGATGGAAACGACATATTCTATGTACGTGTAGATAGAACAAGAAAAATACCTGTAACAACATTATTAAGAGCAATTGGGTTAGTAACAGATGACCAAATAAGAGCACTATTTGGTGAAGAATCAATGATTGAAGCAACAATCCAAAAAGACCCAATAAAAACAGGAGAAGATGCATTAATAGAAATATACAAAAAATTAAGACCAGGAGAACTTCCAACAGTTGATGCTGCAAGAAATCTATTTAGTGGATTATTTTTCGATAATAGGAGATATGACTTAGCAAAAGTAGGAAGATTCAAATTCAATCAAAAATTAAGTTTAGCAGAAAGAATCAAAAACCAAGTAGCTGCAAATACAATTATGGATCAAGAAACAGGAGAAATATTTGTAAATGCTGATGAAACAATTACAGAAGATGTTGCAGAAGCAATTCAAAATTCTGGAATTAACATCGTAGACATAAAACATTTAGAAAAAACAATAAGAATAATAGGAAATGGAACAGTAAATATACACAAGGTTTTACCAAATGTGGATTTAAGTAATTTACATTTTAAAGAAAATGTAAATTATGAAGTATTAAAAAACATTATTGATAATACTGAGGAATCTCAATTAGTAGCTACAATAAAACAAAGATATGATGAACTAGTACCAAAAACAATAACAACAGAAGACATACTAGCTTCAATAAACTACTTATTAAATTTATCACATGGTCTAAACAATCCAGATGATATTGACCATTTAGCAAATCGTAGAATTAGGTGTGTAGGTGAATTATTACAAAACCAATTCAGAATTGGTTTAACAAGGTTAGAAAGAGTTGTTCGTGAAAGAATGACAATTCAAGATTTAGATGTAGTAACACCTCAAACACTAATAAACACCAAACCAATAACATCAGCAATTAAAGAATTCTTTGGAAGCTCACAGTTATCACAATTTATGGATCAAACAAACCCATTATCAGAGCTAACACATAAAAGAAGAATATCTGCATTAGGACCTGGAGGATTATCAAGAGAAAGAGCAGGTTTCGAGGTACGTGACGTACACTATACTCACTACGGAAGACTATGTCCAGTAGAATCACCAGAAGGACCAAACATTGGGTTGATTTCTGCCTTATCTTCATTTGCAAACATAAACGAATATGGATTTATTGAAACACCATACAGAAAGATAGATCCAAAAACACATAAAGTTACAGACATAGTAGAATATATGAGTGCTGACCAAGAGGATAAATACTTAATAGCACAAGCAGCAGAACCATTAAATGAAGATGGAACATTTGCAAATGACAGAGTAAGAGTAAGATATAAAAATGAAATTCTAGAAGTAGAAAAAGATATGGTGCAATATATAGATGTTTCACCAAAACAACTAGTATCAATAGCAGCAGCCATGATACCATTCTTAGAGCATGATGACTCAAAACGTGCACTAATGGGTGCAAACATGCAACGTCAAGCAGTACCACTAATGATTACAGAATCACCAATTGTTGGAACAGGTATAGAATATAGAGCAGCAAAAGATTCAGGAATACTAGTATTAGCAGAAGAAGACGGAGTAATTGAAAAAGTTACAGGAGACTCTATAACAGTAAAATATGATAGTGGAAGAAAAGTAGTACACAAACTACGTAAATTCAAAAGAACAAATGGTGGAACATGTATAAATCAAAAACCAATAGTCGTAAAGGGTGAAAAAGTACATAAAGGTGATGCAATAGCAGATGGACCATCTACAAAAAATGGAGAAATGGCATTAGGTAAAAACGTATTAATCGCATTTACAACATGGGAAGGTTACAACTATGAGGACGCTGTATTAATCAGTGAAAGATTAGTAAAAGAAGATGTTTACACATCAATACACATTGAAGAATATGATTGTGAATGTCGTGACACAAAACTAGGAGCTGAAGAAATAACACGTGACATACCAAATGTTGGAGATGATGTATTAAAAGATCTAGATGAAAATGGAATAATAAGAATTGGTGCAGAAGTAAGACCAGGAGATATATTAGTAGGTAAAGTTACTCCAAAGGGAGAAACAGAACTTACTGCTGAAGAAAGATTACTACGTGCAATATTTGGAGAAAAAGCAAGAGAGGTTAGGGATACTTCTTTAAGAGTGCCTCATGGAGAAGCCGGAACAGTAGTAGATATCAAAATATTCACAAGAGAAAACTCTGAAGAACTAGCACCTGGTGTAAATCAAGTAATCAGATGTTACATAGCAACAAAAAGAAAAATATCAGTTGGAGATAAAATGGCTGGACGTCACGGAAACAAAGGTGTAATATCACGAATATTGCCAGTAGAAGATATGCCATTCTTACCAGATGGAACACCAGTAGATATTTTATTAAACCCATTAGGTGTACCATCACGTATGAACTTAGGTCAAGTACTAGAAGTTCATTTGGGGTGGGCAGCAAGAGCATTAGGTTGGAAAGTTTCAACACCAGTATTTGATGGAGCAAAAGAATATGAAATCATAGAATTATTAAAAAAAGCTGGATTATCAGAAGATGGAAAAACAACATTATATGATGGTAGAACAGGAGAACCTTTTGCACAGCCAATCACAGTTGGTGTAATGTATATGTTAAAACTACATCACTTAGTAGATGATAAAATACATGCGCGTTCAACTGGACCATACTCATTAGTAACACAACAACCACTTGGAGGAAAAGCTCAATTTGGTGGACAACGTTTTGGAGAGATGGAAGTTTGGGCATTAGAGGCGTATGGAGCAGCATACACATTACAAGAAATCTTGACAGTAAAATCTGATGATATAGTAGGCAGAGTGAAGACTTATGAAGCAATAGTAAAAGGTGAAAACATTCCTGAACCAGGAGTACCAGAAAGTTTCAAGGTTTTAGTAAAAGAATTACAATCATTAGGACTAGACGTAAAATTATTCTCAGAAGACAACAGAGAATTAGAATTAAAAGAAAATATTGAAGATGGAGTTGACTTCAATCTAGAAGAAAGCAAAAAAGCCATGGAACAAGAAGACTTAGTTGATGAGCAAGAATTAGAAGATGGTTATACAGAAGAAGGCGAAGATGATCTAGAAGATGGGGATGATTTATTTGCAGAACTAGATGATGAAGGAGAAGAAGACATATTTGATACTGATTTAGCAGATGATAACTTAGATAATGATAATGATATAATTTAATAAATCTTAAGAGAGTTTTTTATCGACAGAAGGGAATTGCTCGAGCAGTGGGTAGAACTAAAAAATATTTTAAGATTACTTCAATCCAATTTTAATTAGGGGGACAAAAATGGAGGAATTAGAGTTATTTGATAAAATAAAAATCGGACTTGCATCAGACGAGAAGATTAGAGAATTATCAAAAGGCGAAGTAAAAAAACCAGAAACAATAAACTATAGAACTCTTAAACCAGAAAGAGATGGATTATTCTGTGAAAGAATATTTGGACCAACAAAAGACTGGGAATGTCATTGTGGTAAATATAAAAGAGTTAGATACAAAGGAATAGTTTGTGACAGATGTGGAGTAGAAGTTACAAAATCAAAAGTAAGAAGAGAGAGAATGGGGCACATTGAACTAGCTGCCCCAGTAGCCCATATTTGGTATTTCAAAGGAATACCAAGTAGAATTGCATTAATGCTTGATGTATCTCCTAGAAATCTAGAAAAAGTTATATATTTTGCATCATATATAGTAATAGATAAAGGAACATCAGGACTAGAAAAATGTCAAGTGCTAACAGAAAAAGAATATCATGACGCAGAAGAAAAATATGGTAAAAAATCTTTTAAAGTTGGCATAGGAGCTGAAGCAATAAGAAAACTATTAGAAGAAATCGATTTAGATAAACTAGTTGCTAAAATAAAAAAAGAATTAGAAAATGCTAGTGAACAAAAAAAGGCAAAGCTAATCAAAAGATTAGATACAGTAGAAGCCTTCAAAATATCAGGAAACAGACCTGAATGGATGGTAATGAATGTAATACCTGTTATTCCACCAGACCTAAGACCAATGGTTCAATTAGATGGTGGAAGATTTGCAACATCAGACTTAAACGATTTATACAGGAGAGTAATAAACAGAAATAACAGATTAAAAAGATTATTAGAATTAGGAGCACCTGAAATAATTGTTAGAAATGAAAAAAGAATGTTACAAGAATCAGTAGATGCCCTTATTGACAATTCAAGAAGAGGAAGACCAGTAACAGGTGCAGGAAACAGACCTTTAAAATCATTATCAGACATGTTAAAAGGAAAACAAGGAAGATTTCGTCAAAACTTATTAGGAAAAAGAGTTGACTATTCAGGACGTTCAGTAATTGTAGTAGGACCAGAGCTAAAAATATATCAGTGTGGACTTCCAAAAGAAATGGCAATAGAGTTATTCAAACCTTTTGTTATGAGAGAATTAGTAGGAAGACATATTGCACACAATATCAAAAATGCAAAAAGAATGGTAGAAAGATTAAGCCCAGAAGTTTGGGGAATACTTGAAGAAGTAATTCATGACCACCCAGTAATGCTTAACCGTGCTCCTACTTTGCACAGATTAGGAATACAGGCATTTGAGCCAGTATTAGTTGAAGGTAGAGCAATTAAGCTACATCCATTAGTATGTACAGCCTTCAATGCTGACTTCGATGGTGACCAAATGGCAGTGCATTTACCACTTTCACCAGAAGCTCAAGCAGAAGCAAGATTTTTGATGTTATCTACAAATAATTTATTAAAACCTCAAGATGGTAAACCAGTAACAGTACCTACACAAGATATGATACTAGGAAGTTATTATTTAACAATGGAAGTACCAGGAGAACTAGGAGAAGGAAATTATTTTAGATCTCCAGAAGAAGCTGTTGTAGCTCATGAAAATGGAGCAGTAGGAATACATGCTAAAATACATGTAAAAATGACAAGAGAAGTTAATGGAGAAATAAAACATAAATTTATAGAAACAACAGTTGGTAGAATTATATACAATGAAGGAATTCCACAAGACTTAGGATTTGTGGATAGAACAGACCTAGAGCATATGTTTGATTTAGAAATAAGCTTTACAGTAGACAAAAAGGCTCTAGGACCAATAATTGCAAAATCTATAAGTAAACATGGATTATCAGATACAGCAGAACTACTTGACTATATAAAAGAAACAGGATTTAAATATTCAACTAAAGGAGCTATAACAGTTTCTGTATCAGATGTTAAAGTTCCAGAAGCTAAAAAAGAAATATTAGCAGATGCAGACAAACAAGTAGATACAATTAGAAAACAATTTAGAAGAGGTTTAATTACTGATCAAGAAAGATACAATGCAACAATAAAAGTTTGGGAAAATGCAACAAAGTTGGTAGGAGAAGAAATGAAGAAAAACTTTGATGAATTAAACCCAATATATATGATGGCACAATCTGGAGCTCGTGGTAATATGAACCAATTAAGACAAATAGCTGGTATGAGAGGACTTATGGCTGGAACAACAGGTAAGGCAATTGAAATACCAATTAAGTCTTCATTCTTAGAGGGGCAAGATGCATTAGAATATTTCGTATCTTCACACCAAGCAAGAAAAGGTCTAGCAGATACAGCCTTAAGAACAGCAGATTCAGGATATTTAACAAGAAGATTGGTTGACGTTTCTCAAGACATAATCGTAAGAGAAGAAGACTGTGGAAGCAAAATAGGAACATATGTATATACAATTAAAGATGGAAACCAAGTAATCGAAAAAATGCAAGAAAGATTATTAGGAAGATATCCAGTAGAAGATATTATAGATCCAAACACAAATGAGTTAATTGTAGACACAGAAACTTTAATTACAGACGACTTAGCAGAAAAAATCGTATCAGCAGGAATCGAAAAAGTTTATGTTCGTTCAGTTTTAGGCTGTAGAGCAAAACATGGTGTATGTCAAAAATGCTATGGAATGAGTTTGGCTAGAAGAAACAAAGTATCGATTGGTGAAGCAATAGGAATTGTGGCTGCTCAATCAATTGGTGAACCAGGTACACAGCTTACAATGAATACAAAACACGCTGGTGGTGCAGGTTCAGCTGATATTACTCAAGGTCTTCCAAGAGTCGAAGAATTATTTGAAGCAAGAAAACCAAAGGGACTAGCAGTAATTACAGAAATAGATGGAAAAGTAAAAATACAAGAAACTAAGAAGAAAAAAGAAGTAATAATAACTTCTAAGGATAATTCAAAAACATATACAATACCATTTGGTTCAAAATTAAAAGTAAAAGATGGAGACATAGTAGAAGCAGGAGATCCTTTAATTGAAGGTTCAATTAATCCAAGTGAAATTTTAACTATAAAAGGACCAGAAGGAGTTTATGAGTATTTAATCTCTGAAGTACAAAAAGTTTATAGAAATCAAGGTGTTGATATTAATGACAAACACATAGAAGTTATTGCAAGGCAGATGCTTAAAAAGGTTAAAATCGAAAAACAAGGAGATACAACTTTATTCCCAGGTTCATTAGTAGATATGTATGAATTTGAAGAAGAAAATAACAAAATGCAAAAAGAAGGCCTAAAGCCTGCAACAGGCAGAAGAGTTTTACTTGGAATAACAAAAGCAGCATTGGCAACAGATAGCTTCTTATCAGCAGCATCTTTCCAAGAAACTACAAGAGTATTAACAGAAGCAGCTATAAAAGGAAAATCTGATCAATTAATAGGATTAAAAGAAAATGTTATTATAGGTAAATTAATTCCAGCAGGAACAGGAATGCAAAGATACCAAAACATCCACATAAATACAGAAACAGATGAAACAAACAATCCAGAAATGGTAACTGAAGAGACTGAAATAGCAAATTCTGTAGAAAATTAAAAGTAAAAGATAATCTAAAAATAGAAACTCATAAAAAAATCTAGCTCTTGATTAGAGTTAGATTTTTTTATGAAAAGTAAAAGCAAATAAGGTTACTTTCTAGTCTATATGTGATTTCTATCCTACTTTTTTAGATAAAACATGACGATTATATAAGATATAGTTTTAATTTATTTTGTTCCTATTCTGATAATTCTAGTTAAAGGAGAATAGTTATCATTAGAAATAGTATTACTTGAAACCACATTACCATTTAATTTCAAAGTTTTGTAAGTTTCATATTTATAACCATTATCTCCATATTGAGTCTGTTTTTGAGTTCCAGAAGGTAAAGAACTGTCTTGAATATATTTTGTTTGATAAGGAATAGTTAAAAGCTTTCGAGTAGTAATTATTACTTCATATTCAGTTTCCTCTTTAATTCCCATTATACTAATATTAAGAACTCCATTTTGAGCATATGATACAATTTTAATCGGATAATTCCTATTGTTTTTAAATTTAAAATCTATACTTCCATAGGCGACTGTGGCATCTCTTCCTAAAGGAACATAAGAAACAGCATATCTATGATTTCTTCTTTCTATTATTTCTAAATTTGCAAGTAAAACAGAATTATATAAGGTCGAAGAAACCTGGCAAATTCCGCCTCCTAAACCGTTTACTACACCAGAGCTAGTATAAACAGAAGCTTCTTTAAAGCCATTTTCGAAGGTTCTTTCACCCACAACTTTATTATAAGAAAATACTTCACCTGGAAGTAGAATAACATTATTTATTTTTTGACTTGCAAGTTCTACATTAACACTTCGGTTATAATTAGAAACATTATAATATGAAGAGTAAGTTCCTAGATTACCAGCAAATATGTCATTACCCAAATCTTCTACACCAATTTCTGGTGGAGTAATTTTTAAAGGAATTATGTATTCATCTTTTTCTTCTGATAATAAGTTTTTTGCTTCTTCTAAACTTATTGAAAAATCAGTTCCAGGAGATCCAACATTTAATTCAAAAGGTTCTTTAATTAAATATGCATTTTGTTCTTCAGAATATATTTCTTCGTGAATTTTATCAATATCGATTTCATTTGGATCTACATTTTTGGTAGGCATATCAATGCAACTAGAAGAAGACAAACTTCCAATATTTGAAAGTATTAGTTTTTGGGTTTCATTTTGTAATAATTCGAGTCCAGATTTACCTTTTAAAATAATTAAATTTCCATCTTCAATATAATAGCTAGGCTCAACAACTAAACCAGGGATTTCAACACTTATATCATCAATATACTTACACAATTTTTCGGTATTATATTGTAAATTTATACTTACCTTTTTAGTAGCTAATAATGATGTTAAAATTTCATAGTTTTTTTGAACGATATTACCTGTTCGACCAATAGAAAAAGCAGTTTCAGCAGCTGCAGAAACATTAAAACTTGCTTCAATATCTTGACTAGGTATAAGTTCTGAACTATAACCACCACAATTTAAAATTAAAGGAGTATCTAATTTCTTAGAAAAAACATCAGTAAGTTTTTGAGTAGCTTCATTTAAAGTAAGTCCTGAAACATTAATACCATTAACAGATACACCCTCTACAATTTTATCACTATTAATATTAATAAGTGCAAAAGATATACTAAAAAGGAAAATAAAAATTAGAATTGCAATAGTTAATAATATTAAAGGTATATATTTACGAATAGAAGAGGTAGAGGTATCTTTTTCAATAGGTATGTCATTAACTAAAAGTGTATTTGCAGATGACTTATTGTCAGTTGCATTGGACTTAACATTTTTTTGAAGAATTTCTGAATTGATAGTAGTTTCATTAGATATATTTTCAACATTATCAATACTTTTATTATTATTTTCTTTTGTGGGTAATTGCTCTTTGACTAGGGCATTTTGTGACATATTAACTCCTCCATCTATCTAATATATAATATAGTATATCATGAAAAAATATACAATAAATCTTTTATGATATTTTAGCAAATTTTTATATAAAAATAAACAATTTATTACCTACATGTATTCTATATCTTTAGATGAATAAATAAAATACTTGATATTGCCCATGTTTAAAAATAGAAAAAGAAACAATACTATTGATACTCTTTCCATTTATTATAATCATAATTAAGGAACAAAAATTAGTCACATTCCATAAAATATATAAAAACGAAAGGAGATTATTTTTATGGACTATGAATTACTGATGAATGGAAATGTAAAAATAGGGCAAATGGCACCTGACTTTGAAGCAGAAACTACATATGGCATGAAAAGTTTGCAAGATTACAAAGGAAAATGGCTAGTATTATTTTCACACCCAGGAGATTTTACCCCCGTATGCACAACAGAATTTATAGCATTTGCAAGAGCATATCCATATTTTCAAAGGCTTAATACAGAACTTTTAGGTCTAAGCATAGACAGTAATGCTTCACATTTAGCATGGATGTATGACATATACTGTAAAACAGGAATACAAATACCATTTCCAATAATAGCAGATAGAAGTGGACAAATAGCACGAAAATATGGAATGATTTCAAATGACATAAGCACAACAAAAACAGTAAGAAATGTATTTATAATAGATGACAAAGGAGTAGTAAGAGTAATTTTAGTATATCCATTAAATGTAGGAAGATTTATACCAGAAATACTAAGAATAGTTCAAGCATTACAAATATCAGATTGTAGTAATGGATCTACAGCAGCAAACTGGATACCAGGAAATCCACTAATAGTACCAGCACCACAAACATTTCCAGAATTACAAGAAAGAATACAACACATAAACCAAAACAGAAATGGATTAAGTTGGTATTTAAGCTTTAAAGAGCCAAAAGAGGAATGTGAAAAACAAATAGAATTAAACGAGAAAAATGAAAACTGTAAATAGACAATAGAAACTAAAAAAGCTATTTCAAATAATGAAGTAGCTTTTTAAAAATAAAAAAGAAAAATTTTTCACAAACACTAGCAATTATGTATATAAATATGATATAATACACAAAAATTGCGGAGGTGATAATATGAACAAATATAAATGTACTATTTGTGGATATATATATGATGAGGAAGTAGAGGGAGTAAAGTTTGAAAATTTACCAGAAGATTGGACTTGCCCATTATGTGGAGTAGGAAAAGAAATGTTTGAAAAGGTAGAAGAATAAAAATGAAGATTAAAAATAAGCTTCATATATTAGTAAGAGGAGGAATAAAAATGGAATTAAAAGGATCAAAAACAGAAAAAAATTTAATGGAGGCATTTGCAGGAGAATCACAAGCAAGAAATAAATACACATATTTTGCAAGCAAAGCGAAAAAAGAAGGATATGAGCAAATAGCAGCAATATTCCAAGAGACAGCAGACAACGAAAAAGAGCATGCAAAATTATGGTTCAAATTATTACATGGTGGAGAAGTACCAACAACTGCAGAAAACCTAAAAGCAGCAGCTGAAGGAGAGAACTTTGAATGGACAGACATGTATGATAGAATGGCTAAAGAAGCTAGAGAAGAAGGATTTGATAAAATAGCCTATCTATTTGAAGAAGTTGGAAAAATAGAAAAAGAGCATGAGGCTAGATATCTAAAATTATTAGAAAATGTTGAAGATGGTCTAGTATTCTCTAGAGACGGAGATAAAATCTGGAAATGTAGAAACTGTGGGCACATAGTAATAGGAAAATCAGCACCAGAAGTGTGCCCAGTATGTAGTCATGCAAAAGCATATTTTGAAATAAAGGCAGAAAATTATTAAAATATAAAACTGTAAAGTAAGTTAAAATCCCATTTGGTAAAAGCAAAATAATCAAATGGGGTTTTTAATTGAGGAAAAGCAAATGAATAATATTAATAAAAAAGAACTAACATCAATATTTGAAAAAATGAAAGAACAAAAAGAAGCTGGATTTAATGAACTATACAATAAATACAACCAATTAGTACAAAAAATATCATTTTCAATATTAAAAAATAAAGAAGAAAGCAAAGACATATCGCAGATAGTATTTACTAAAATATATAAATTACCAAAAGAAAAATTACCAAGTAAAAATGCAAGTAGTTGGTTATATTCAGTTACTAAAAATGAAACATTAACATACTTAAAAAACAAAAAAAATCATCTTGATTTGGAAAAAATTTATAATGTATCTAGTGAAGACAAAGAAATTAATGACATAATAGAAAAAGACAGTTTCAATAGACTAATAAACAAACTACCAGAAAAAGAAAAGGAAATAGTTTCATTAAAAATACTATCTCAAATGTCTTTTAGAGAAATTGGTAATATGCTAGGTATACCTACCCCAACAGTTCAGTGGCATTATTACAAAGCAACAAAAACATTAAAATTGCTAATAGGAAACTTAAGTATGCTCATAATCTCAATAGGAGCATATATAAGTAGTAGAAGACAAAAAGTTGCCAATAAGGCAGAAATAACTGAAGACCAATTTATTAATCAAAATATTACAGAAAATTTTGAAAATCAAATAATAACAAATGAAACTGAAAGCAACATAGATCAAAATACAATTGCACAAGCTTCAAACTCAGAGGAAGTAAACATTGTAAATACGGTTTTATTATGTAGCACTACAATCTTTTTAATCCTAACAATAATTTTTATAGTTATTTCAAAAAAATACCAACAAAATGCAAACAAGAAAAAGTCTAAATAAAAGAAAGGATGGTATAAATGAAGAAAAAAGTTATTAAAATATTAGTAGGAATTTTAATTTTAGCAATATTGATATTAGGAGTACTATGCATAATTGACCACATAAGAATGAGCAATAATGAACCTGTTATATTTAGCACATGGGGAAAAAAATATACAGTGCCATTAAAAGAAAGCGAAGGAACAAATGTAGTATTAACATTGCATGAAGAAATTACCCAAGACACAGCTTGGTGCGGAACTTTTCAATTGATATGGAATGACTTAAAAAATGACTTAGCCAAACAGGACATAGTGTTTACGCCTCAATTAGAAGTAGTTAAAAATCTAAACAAAGGAACATTTACAACAAAAGACATTTCAGAAGATTCATATTATAAGGTATATGGAACACCAACAATAGAACTAAAAGAACAAATTGAAAAAGAAATCAAAGAAAAATTCAATGAAGAAAGTGATATTTTAGATGAATTTGAATGGAAAAATAGTAACCAAAACGATTATTTCTTATATTCAATGCTTAAAAAAGAATTTGAATTTGAAAAACAATTTACTGAGCTAGATAATGGAACATTTGGTAAATACGATAATGTAGAATATTTTGGAATAGATGAAAATACTGATAAAACAGTAGGAGAGCAGGTAAAGGTATTATACTATAATTCTAGTGAAAATTTTGCAATAAAATTAATTACAAAACAAAATGATGAAGTAATTATCGTAAAAGGAGCAAAAGAAAATAATTTTTATGATATATATAAAAATATCATTACAGAAAAAGAAAAATATAAAGGAAATACAAGCTTTGGTGAAAAAGATATTTTAAAAATTCCTAACATACAATTTAAAGTAAAAGAAGAATTTGAAGAAATAGAAAAGAAAGTTTTCAAATTTTCAAATAATAATGAATACTACATCGAAAAGGCCATACAAACAATAGAATTTGAGCTAGATAAATCTGGAGGGAAAATAAAAAGTGAAGCAGGAATGATAGCAAATGAGAGCTCTGCAATACTATTAAGTGATGAAATCAGAGAATTCCTAGTCGATGACTCCTTTACAATATTCTTACAAGAACAAGGAAAATCACTACCATATTTTGCAGCAAAAATAGATGATATTTCAAAATTTCAAACAAATAATACAAAACTAGAAAAAAATGCAGAAGCAGAAAAATCTGATAAAATTGTTGAAATGTATAAGACAATAATTGATGATTTAGTACAAAATCAAAATGCAATATATACAAGTGATAAATACATATCATTAGATGTAGAAAGTTTAAAAGCACCAGCTTTAGAAAATACAGGAGAGTATTTATCATTGACAGAGGCAGAGCAAAATAAACTTTTAGAATACTGCAAAAAATATAATAAAGAAGTAAAAAACTTATCTATTGAAGAATTAAAATCACAAGGATTTAACAAAGGAGACAACACATTTATAGAACTAGAAGGAGCATTATTAAGAGTAATAGAAATTGAACAATTAACAGAAAATAAAGCTATAATAACTTTTCAATCATTTCATAGTGGACTTGGTGCAGTTATGCCTAAATACGAATTAAGATATAAAAATGGAAAATGGGACATAACAACACGAGAAATGGCTGTAAGTTAGCATAGAAATAAGATTACATCTAAAATGAATAATAAATAAAAAACAGGAAACAATAAAGCTAATAAATCAAATGAAAGAGGTAATCTTATGGAAAAGAAACAAAAAATTAATTGCACAGTAGAAAGTTGCAAATATAATGATAATGAACATAAAGAATGTGATTTAGAAGCAATAATAGTAACCCCAGTAAAAAATTGTAATACAAGTAAGCCAGATGAATCACAATGTGCAAGTTACAAAAATCGCACTTAGGAAATTCCTAAATGCGATTTAAAAAATGACATAAGAAAAATATTAATGCATATAGTTTTAATTTTAATCAAATGTAAATGTTTAAATACATATACAATGAGAATAATAGTATTGACATATTAGTAAAATAGAAATAAAATAGCGTAAGAAAAATAAAATAAAAAAGGAGTGATTTTATGCCACTAGTAACAACAACAGAAATGTTTAAAAAATCAATGAAAGAAGGATTTGCTGTAGGAGCATTTAATGTAAACAACATGGAGATAATTCAAGCAATAGTAGATGCAGCACATGATGCAAACTCACCAGTAATATTACAAGCATCATCAAGTGCAATAAAATATGCAAGAATAAATTATTTAATGAAAATGGTAGAAGCAGCATTAGAGGAATATCCAAGCATCCCAGTAGCAATGCATTTAGATCATGGGCCAGACTTTGAGACCTGCAGAATGTGTATAGATGCAGGATTTACATCAGTAATGATAGATGGTTCAAAATACGATTTTGAAGAAAATGTAGCAATAACAAAACAAGTAGTAGACTATGCTCATTCAAAAGGAGTAGTAGTTGAAGCAGAGCTTGGAAAACTTGCAGGAATTGAAGATGATGTTAATGTCTCAGCAGCAGATGCAATGTATACAGACCCAAGCCAAGCAGAAGAATTTGTAAGAAGAACAGGTTGTGACTCATTAGCAATAGCAATAGGAACAAGTCATGGAGCTTATAAATTTAAAGGAGAGGCAAAATTAAGATTTGACATTTTAAAAGAAATAAAAGGACGTATTCCAGATACACCAATAGTATTACATGGAGCTTCAACAGTAATACCAGAACTTGTAGAAATGTGTAACCAATATGGTGGAAACATTCCGGGAGCAAAAGGAGTTCCAGACGAAATGTTACATGAAGCAAGTATTTCAGGAGTTTCAAAAATAAATGTGGACACAGATCTTAGACTTGCAATGACAGCAGGAATAAGAAAAGTATTTCATGATGACCCAAGTGCATTTGATCCAAGAAAATACTTAACACCTGCTCGTGAATTAATAAAAGAAACTGTAAAACACAAAATGATAGATGTATTTGGTTCAAGTAACAAAGCATAAAACAGAGGAGGCGAATACAATGGAAGAAGGTTTAAAAGATAGACTTTTTAATAAAAAAGAAAATGGATGGAAGAATATAGATACAAGAGAAAAAGAAGCAATATTTTCCTTTTGCAACAGATATATAAATTTCCTAAATCATGCAAAAACAGAAAGAGAGGCAATAGCAACTGCTAAAAAAATAGCAGAATCTAATGGATTTAAAGATTTATCTAACTTTACACAGATAGCACCAGGAGATAAAGTTTACTTTATAAATAGAGAGAAGAGCATGTATTTAGCTGTAATTGGAACTGAAAAAATGGAAAATGGAATTCATATAATAGGTTCACATGTTGACTCTCCAAGGTTAGATTTAAAGCCAAATCCACTATATGAAGATGGAGGATTTGCTTATTTTAAAACACACTATTATGGTGGAATAAAAAAATATCAATGGACTACAATTCCTATAAGTATACATGGAGTAATGGTAAAAGCTAATGGAGAAAAAGTATATTTAAACATTGGCGAAGATGAAAATGATCCAATCTTTACTATAACAGATTTGCTACCACATTTAGCACAAGACCAAATGGAAAAAAAATTAAAAAATGGAATTGATGGAGAAGATTTAAATCTTTTAATAGGAAGCATTCCACTAGAAGGAGCAAAAGATGCTGACTCAGTAAAGCTAAATATTATGAATATTTTAAATCAAAAATATGGAGTAACTGAAAAAGACTTCTTAAGCAGCGAAATAGAATTAGTTCCAAGTTTTAAAGCGAGAAGCTTAGGCTTTGACAGTAGCATGGTTGCAAGTTATGGTCAAGATGATAGAGTATGTGCATATACATCACTTATGGCGATGATGGAATTATCAAATATAAAAAATACGGCTGTATGTATTTTATCAGACAAAGAAGAAATAGGAAGTATGGGAAATACAGGAATGGAATCACATATGTTTGATTACTTCATATCTGAATTACTAAATAAAACAGGAGAAAATAGACCTAACTTATTAGACAAAGTATTCTGTTTCTCAAAAATGCTTTCATCAGATGTTGATGCAGGATTTGACCCAATATATGCATCTGTATCAGACAAAAATAACGCAGGTTTCTTAGGAAAGGGAATATCACTAAATAAATACACAGGAGCTCGTGGAAAATCAGGTGCATCAGATGCAAATGCTGAATATGTAGCATGGATACGAAATTTACTAGAAGAAAATGAAATCAAATATCAAGTTTGCGAACTAGGAAAAGTTGACGTAGGTGGTGGTGGAACCATTGCATATATTCTAGCTAATAAAGGAGTCGATGTTATAGACTGTGGTGTTCCAGTACTTTCGATGCATGCACCTTATGAAGTTACAAGTAAATATGATATTTATTCTGCATTTAAAACTTATAAAGCTTTTTGGGAAAGATAAAATAAAATACTGCAAGATTGCAAATCTTTGTAATCCTGCAGTATTAATTCTTTGGTGAGCCAGGAGGGATTCGAACCCCCGACCCCAGGCTTAGAAGGCCTGTGCTCTATCCAACTGAGCTACTGACCCATTTATTGGAACATTTAATATAATAACATACTAAAATAGAAAAGTCAATAAAATTTTAAAATATTTCTCACATTAGCAAAAGATGTAAAAGCCAACAAAAAATATTGAATAGCAAAAATAAGAATGTTATAATAAATTCAGAAAAATAATTTCTCTTAAGTAATAAGCTAGAAAGGAGAAATATGAGAATAGAAGAATTAACAGTAGAAGAAAAAGTAGGGCAAATGATTATAATAGGGATGGATACAAACTATGTAACAGACAGAGTAAAAACGATGATAAAAAAGTACAAAATAGGTGGAATAATATTATATAGAAAAAACTTTGCCACATATCAAAACATGATAGAGTTAATTAAAGAACTAAAGAAAATAAATCAAGGAAATAAATTTCCACTTTTTATAGCAATCGACCAAGAAGGTGGAAGAGTAAACAGAATGCCACCAGAAATAAAAAATTTGCCATCAGCAAACAAAATTGCAAGAAAGCGGAGGAAAAGAGTACATAATAAAATCAGCTGAAATAACAGGAGAGTTATTAAAAAAATCAGGATTTAATTTGAATTTTGCTCCAGTACTAGATATAAAAAGATTTGAAGATGCTCATGCATTAGGTGATAGATGTTATGGGGAAAACAAAGAAGATGTAACTAGATATGGCATAGAAGTTATGAAAAAACTACAAAAGCAAGGAATAGTATCAGTAATCAAGCACTTTCCTGGACATGGAGCAACAAAGCAAGATTCACACACTTTTTTACCAATAATAACAAATAAAATGGAAAAACTAGAAAAAGATGATATGTATCCATTTGAAGAAGCAATAAAGAGTGGAGCAGATGCAATATTAGTAGGTCATTTATTAATTAAAAATGTAACAGGAATTTACCCTGCGTCACTTTCAAGAAAATTTATTTATAAATATTTAAGAAAAAAGTATAGATATAATGGAGTAGTAATAACAGATGATCTAAAAATGAAAGCAATAAAAATGATATATGGAGAATATAGAGCAGTAAAAAAAGCATTTGAAGCAGGAAATGATATAATAGTATTCAGATTTAATAAAGAAGAAGAAAAAAGAGTAATAGAAAAAATAATAAATTTAGTAAAAAACGGTAAAATAAAAGAAAGTAGAATTAATAAAAGCACAAGAAGAATTATAAATCTAAAAGAAAAATATAATTTTTCAGATAGTCTTGAAATAGAAGGAATAAATATAGAAGAAATAAATAATAGAATACAGGAAATAAGAAAAAAATGTGATATTGAATAAAATATAAACTAAAAAATCCTTGTTAAATAAAAGCAAGGATTTTTAATGCATAAAAACCAAAGTATCGCCCATAATAAATACTAATTAAGGAGGGAAAAGATGGAATCACTTTGGATAGAAAACACAAAAAATAGCACGAAATTTCCAAAATTAGAAAAAGATATTGAAACAGAAGTATGTGTAATAGGAGCTGGGCTATTTGGACTAACAACATCATACTACTTATCAAAAAACAATATAAAAGTAGTGGTAGTAGAAGCAGAAAAGGAAATTGGAATAAAAGCAAGTGGAAACACAACAGGAAAAATAACAAGTCAGCATGGAATATTTTATGACCATTTAATTCAAGATTATGGAGAAAAATTTGCTCAGAAATATTTAGAAGCAAACGAAAAGGCAATTACTAACATTAAAAATATAATAGATGAAAACAATATAGAATGTGATTTCAGTTGGCAAGACAACTATGTTTATGCAATAAAACAAGACGAAGTAGAAAAAATAAAAAATGAGGTAAAAGCAGTAAAAAAACTAGGGGGAGAAGCGGAATTAGTAACAAAAACAGAATTACCATTTACAGTGCAAGCAGCAATAAAAAGACCAAAACAAGCACAATTTGACGCAAGGAAATATATGTTAGGACTAGCAAATAAAATAATAAATCAAGATGGAAAAATATATACAGACACAAGAGTACAAGACATAGCAAAAAATGGCAAAGAATATGTATTAATAACCAAGGATGCAAACATTAAAGCAAAAAAAGTTGTAATGGCAACACACTACCCATTTATAAGTGCACCAGGATTTTATTTTTTGAAAATGTATCAATCCACATCTTATGGACTAGCTGTGGATACTAAAACTGATTTATTTGAGGGAATGTATATAAATGTTGAGCCTCCAATTTATTCATTTAGAACAGCTACACATAATGGTAAAAAAGTATTAGTAGTTGTAGGAGCAGATCATAAAACAGGTGAAACAATAGAAAATGATAATAATTATGCCATATTAGAAAAAAAAGTAAAAGAATTATATCCACAATCAGAAATACTATTTAGGTGGAATACAGAAGATTGTATAGGACTTGATAAAATACCATATATAGGTGAATTTTCAAGCATTATGCCAAATGTATATGTAGGAACAGGATTTAAAAAATGGGGAATAACAAGTTCAAATGTGGCTGCAAATATAGTAGTAGATAAAATATTGGGAAAAACAAATAAATATGCAAACATATTTAATAGTAAAAGACTTAAGCCAATAAAAAATAGATGGGAAATGCAAAACATGTTAAAACAAACTGTTCTATCATTTGCACTTGAAAAATCAGAAATTCCTATAGGAAGTATAGAACAAATACAAAATGATAATGCGGCAATAATAAATATAAATGGAACAAATGTGGGAATATATAAAGATACTTCAGGAAATATATTTTCTGTAAAGCCAGTATGTAGTCACCTTGGATGTACCCTTACATGGAATAATTTAGACAAAACTTGGGATTGCCCATGTCATGGTTCAAGATTTGATTACATGGGAAACAACATTTCTAACCCTGCAAACAAAGGGTTAGAACTTGTAAACATAGAAGACTTAAAACAAGTAAAAAAATAATAAAAAATTTACTAAAAAGATTGACAATTTTAAACCTTTTATGTATTATAACAGTATAAATCATATATTTATAATATTTTTTGTTTATTGAACTAGATTTCTTCTTAACCAGTAATCTAGTTCTTTTTTAAAAATATAAGATAAGAAAGGAAGCATAAAATGGGAAAATTATTTGTAATTGATGGAACAGATGGAAGCGGAAAACAAACACAATTCGAGAAACTAAGTAAAAGATTAGAGGCAGAAAAAATTAACTTTAAAGTAGTAAGTTTCCCAAACTATGATAGTGAAAGTTCATCTTTAGTAAAAATGTATTTAAGAGGGGAATTTGGAGAAAATGCACAAGAAGTAAGCCCATATATTGCATCAACTTTTTTTGCAGCAGATAGATATGCAACATTTCAAACAGGGTACAAAAAATTTTATGAAGAAGGCGGAATAATATTAGCAGATAGATATACAACAGCTAATATGGTGCATCAGGCTGGAAAAATAAAAGACAAAGTAGAAAGAGAAAAATTCTTAGATTGGTTATGGGATTTTGAATTCAATCTATATGGTTTGCCAGTTCCAACAAAAGCATTCTTTTTAAATATGCCAACAGAATATGCTGTAAAACTAATGGAAAAAAGAGAGAACAAATTTACACACAATGATAAAAAAGATATACATGAGAGCAATAAACAACATTTAATAGACGCATATAATGCAGCATGTAATTTAGTCAATAAATATGACTGGCATGAAGTAAAATGTATAAAAGATGATAAAATTAGAAGTATAGATGATATTCATGAGGAAATTTACCAAGAAATAAAAAAATACATATAAAAATTGACATTTACAAACTAAGATAAATTTGCTATACTTAATATCGATGGTACATTATTCTAGTCATACTTACTATTATGAAGGTGGGGCTAAAAATCCACTAAAGGGCACATCGTTGAAGTTTCTTGTTTATGCGTGAAATGCCAGTTTCGCGTGTTTTCAGGAAGTAAAGAGATCCGGATAATATATAATGGCATATATGTGATTCCGTATCTCGCGGAGGCTTAAAGTAATCTTTAAGTAAAACCTATGGTGAGTGCCAAGACACGATATACATAGTGTAGCCTGCCTTGAGTGAAAATACTGGGATTAGCTAAGTTGGATTTGAATTTTATATCGGC
>CALXZT010000002.1 GCA_944393315.1 uncultured Clostridia bacterium | reverse complement strand
TCTTACATTTAAGTAAGTGTAAAGTTTAAATATATTAAAGAATATTAAAACTATATTTTACTTTTACAATATACCAATAGTACAAAAACAGTAAAAAATCAGCCATAGCTATTGCAATTTACTAAAAATGTGGTATAATAATTAACGTAAAAAACACATAGAATCAATTTGTAAGGGAGTGCTTAAGAAAACTTAAGTCTTTGCAAGTAGTGAAATTCTATGGAAGTAAGAACGAAAAGGGAGGAAATAAAAATGGCAGTAGTTGCAATGAAACAATTACTAGAAGCAGGTGTTCATTTTGGACATCAAACAAGAAGATGGGATCCAAGAATGGCTGAGTACATATTCCAAGCTAGAAACGGTATCCATATAATCGATTTACAAAAAACTTCAAAAAAAATTGATGAAGCATATGAATTCATCAAAGAACAAGTAGAAGAAGGAAAGTCAGTTCTATTTGTTGGAACAAAAAAACAAGCACAAGAGTGCATGAAAGAAGCAGCACAAAAATGTGGAATGTACTATGTTGACCAAAGATGGTTAGGAGGAATGCTAACAAACTTTGACACAATTAGATCAAGAGTACAAAGATTAAAAGACTTAGAAGCAATGGAACAAGATGGTACATTTGATGTATTACCTAAAAAAGAAGTGATAGGTCTTAAAAAAGAAATGGGAAAACTAGAAGCAAACTTGGGTGGAATCAAAGAAATGGAAAAATTACCTGGAGTTATATTTTTAGTAGACCCTAAGAAAGAAAGAATAGCAATCTTAGAAGCTAAAAGATTAAATATACCTACAGTAGGAATTGTAGATACAAACTGCAATCCAGAAGACTTAGACTACCCAATTCCAGGGAATGATGATGCTATAAGAGCAGTTAAATTAATTGCTGATGTAATAGCAAACGCAGTAGTTGAAGGAAAACAAGGAGAGAGCTTCGAGTCTGAAAAAGCAGAAGAACAACCAGAAGAAGAAGTTACAACAATGGAACAATTAGTTGCGCAAGAAGGACAAGAGTAAAATAAAAATTGATAAAATGGAAGGGTTGGAACTATTAATTATAATTAGTATAATAATTGGAATTAAAAGTTCTAGCCCTATAATTTTAAATATGGTAAAAAGCTATAAAAATAGCAAAAAAAATAAAGGAGGAAAAATAAATGATTACAGCTGCATTAGTTAAAGAACTAAGAGAAAAAACAGGAGCAGGAATGATGGACTGCAAAAAAGTATTAACAGAAACAAATGGAGACTTGGAAAAGGCATCAGAATTATTACGTGAAAGAGGAATTGCAAAAGCTGCTAAAAAATCTGGGAGAATTGCCGCTGAGGGATTAGTAGAAGCATATATTTCAGAAGATGAAAAAATCGGAGCTGCAGTAGAAGTTAACTCTGAAACAGACTTTGTAGCAAAAAACGATGAATTCAAAAAATTTGTATCAGATGTTGCAAAACAAGTAGCAGAGAAAGCACCATCAACAGTTGAAGAATTATTATCACAAGAATCAATAGCCGTATCAGGAAAAACAGTGCAAGAAGTACTTATTGATAAAATAGCTACAATTGGCGAAAATATGAGTATAAGAAGATTTGTAAGATTTGAAACAACAGATGGAATGATAGAAAAATATATTCATGGAGAAGGAAAAATCGCAGTTCTAGTTAATATGAAAAATTCTGACAAAGAATTAGCAAAAGATATTTGTATGCAAATAGCTGCATCAAGACCAGAATTTGTTGATAGAAACTCTGTACCAACTGATAGAGTAGAAAAAGAGATGGAAATATTAAAAGCTCAAGCAATAAATGAAGGTAAACCAGCAGAAATTGCAGAAAAAATGGTACAAGGTAGAATTGGAAAATTTTACGGAGAAATCTGTTTAGTAGAGCAACCATTTGTAAAAAATCCAGATGAAAAAGTTTCTAAACTATTAGAATCAAAAGGTGCAATAGTAGTAGAATTTGCAAGATTTGAAAAAAGTGAAGGAATTGAGAAAAAAGAAGAGAACTTCGCAGAAGAAGTAATGAATCAATTAAAATAATTTCAAAAAATCTAGAAAGAGGAACGACTTGACATACAGACGAAATTAATAAAAGTATTGTAGGAAAGAAAATAAAAATTAGTTCTGAGAATAATTAAAGACAACCAAAATAGAAAAGTAAAATCTATTTTTTGGTTGTCTTTAATATTATACAATCATAAGTTTTCTATCTCTTCTTTAGACAATTCTGTTATTTCAATGATTTCTTCTATTGATATATTTTTGTCTTTTAATTTTTTAGCAATCTCTACTTGTTTTTCCTTTTTGCCCTCAGCACGTCCCTCAGCACGCCCCTCAGCACGCCCCTCAGCACGTCCTTCAGCACGTCCTTTAGCACGTCCCTCAGCACGCCCTTCAGCGAGACCTTCTTCTCTTCCACCTTTTAAAGCAGCTTGTTTCATTAAATAAACATCTCTTAAAAATCTAGCTCTGTCTTTTACTTCTTGTTGAAAATCAGGTTCACCACTTAGGTAAGCTAACTCTTCTCTAGCTTGTTTTAAAAATCTATTTTCTTCCATAAATTTTTCGACCTCCTTGTTTTCCGGATTTTCAATAAATTTTAGCCATTGAACTAATTCATCCCTTGGTATTTCGTTATTATTAATTTTAGGAATTTCAAGTATGTGCAGCTCCAAATTATTAGTTAAAATAATATCTTTGTAAGTTGCTTCTCTAAGATTCCAAATAGTATGATATTTGTCAATGTTAGCTAATTCTTTAAGTTTATAATCAGTAATTAAGATTGAAATACTAGGTTTTAAAGTAGCATAGTCTTGACCACTGTTTATTTTGTAATCATACATTTCAGCCCAATATTCTAACATTCTACTAGACATATATTCATATGGGATAACTTGAAGTTCAATATTACAATCTTCTCCATTATTGAATTTTGCTCTAATATCTAGCTTGCCTGTTTTAGAATCTTTTCTATTTCCAAGCATTCTTTTATTGACATCTAAATCAATATTATGAATTTTTCTATTGAGAATTAAAGATAAAAAGTGAGCTGTAATTTGACTATTTTTTGGCTTTCCAAATAATTTTTGAAATACTAAATCATTTTTGAGTTCTAATAACTTATCCGGCATCTTTTCACCTCCTATTATACAAATTATTTTGAAATAATGCAATAGTTTATTGGATTTTAATTCATGTAAATATCTTTACCATACATTCGTATAAATTAAGAAGGCATTAGCCCAAATAAAAAAATAATTTAGATACAAAAAATTTGAAATTAAAATTTTAAAGAATTGTATGAATAAAAAGCAATCTTATTGCAATATGATTATAATAGCTATTAGTGAAAAAATCAAGAAAAATCGTTCTACAAAATTAGACAAAAAACTGCTAAAAGAATTATGGAAAAAATAAAACAAATCATTTATTGACAATAAGAAAGCTAAATGATATTATTATAATAGGTAATTATATCAATTTATAAAATACATAAGATTATAAAACAAAAGAGGTGAAAAAAGTGGAAGAAATACAGAAGAAAAACAGAAAAGCAAAAAATCCAAAAAAAGATACGGAAACAGTAAAAGTAAGTGCTGTAACAGAAAAAGCAAAGTCAGCAAAATCAAGCACTGCTGCAAAAGACACAAAAACAAGTGCTACGAAAAAAGAAACTAAATCACCAAAAATTAATACTACTAAAACAGAAAAAGGTAAATCACCAAAAAAACAAACTAATATATCAAAGACTAAAGTAACCAAAAAAGAGGCTGATACACCAAAAACTAAAGCAACCAAAAAAGAAACTGATACATCAGAAAAGAAAGAAACAAAAAAAGAAACAAAAGTATTAAAAACAAATACAAATAAAAAAAATGAAATAATAAAAAAATCAGAAAAAAACAAAGCTAGTGGAGAGCCAAAACTAACAATAATACATGAGAAAGAAGAAACACCCAAAAAGGAAGAAATTTCTAAAAAACAAAAAGATAAAAACAAAAATAAGAAAGAAAAATCCAAACAAAATAAAGAAGAAAAAATAAATCAAAATAAAAAAGAAAAAAGTAAAAACAAAAATAATAAAACAAATAAAAAAGGATATATAGACATAAGTATTGGCACTATCATATGTACAATTATCATAATAGGATTATTAGCATTAAATATAAAATTAGGAATCAAGGCTTACAATATAATAGTAAACAAAGAAAGCACAAATTATAATACCAAATTTGATAATGATGAAAGTGTAACTCAAGAAGTAGGAAATGTATTAAGTAATAGTAATGAATTAGTAACAAAAATGAGAGAAAAAATAACTTTTGCACAAAATGTTATTGCAAGTCTCTACAATACAGAAACATTTAGCACAACTACCATTCCTAATGATTTAATATTAAGACTAGGATGGGCAAAGGTCAAAGAGGAAAATAAACTTAAATCAATTAATGAAAACAATGAGGCAATAGAAGCACTAGAAAAAATTGCTATGGAGGAAAGTATAAAAAATATATTTGGACCACAAATTAAATATAAAGATGAAACATTTAACAACACTGATATAAATACATTTTCGTCATATTGTATAAATAAAGGGACAATTATATATGACAATGGACTATATACTAACATTGCAACAGACAACATAGATGAGCAAATATCACCTATAATATATCAGGAAATGCAAAAAGTTGTAAAGTATAGTGACAAAATAATTGTATATGTCAAAGTAGCATATATGGATACAGATGGTCAGAGATATATAGTTTACAAAGACTTTAATGAAGAAAAATTTGAAGAACAATTGCTTGAAATAACACAAGAAGAACTATTTCAGGAAAATTTATTTAATCCGTATACGGGAGAAGGAACAGTATCAATAGAAACTAATAATTCGCTAAACAGCATTAGAGAACAGTTAGATACATATAAATATACATTTTCACTAGATAACGAGACAGGAGAATACTATTTAAGTAAATTTAGCAAAGCACTATCATAATAATAAAGTCCAAAAATAAGAAGCAAGCTCTAATTATTAAACTATTACTTAATAATTAGGGCTTGTTTAGTATTATTTATATTCCATTTAAAATTAAGATACTTTAAAAAATAAAAAACTTATCTACACAATAAGCTTTTAAAAATATCTTGTATTAAGGCAGAAATTGATATATAATTTGAGCAACGGAAAAGAGGTGTAGAGATATGAAGAAAATAAAATATTATCCAGTAAGAAATATTGAAAATCTAAAAGAAATGTTAGAAACTTCATGCAAACTGTATAGTGAAAAAACAGCTTATTTAACTAAAGAATTTGGAACTAAAGATTACCAAGAAATAAAATATAAAAAATTGCTAGAAGATGTAAATAATTTAGGAACAGCATTAATAAATAGTGGGTTTAAAGGTAAAAAAATAGCAGTAATAGGAGAAAATAGATATATCTGGGCTTGTTCATATCTAGCAATTATATGTGGCGTAGGAATTGTAGTACCACTAGACAGGATGCTTCCAAAACAGGAAATAATCAGATGCTTAGAGCGAGCTCATGTTTCAGCAGTAATTTATTCAGACAAAGTTAAAGAAGTAATTGAAGAGATAGCCAAAGAAAGCTTAAATATTGAAATGTTTATAGGGATGGACATAAAAGAAAACAAAGATAAATTTATATCATATTTCAGCCTTTTAGAGGAAGGAAAAAAATTAATAGAACAAGGGAATAAAGACTTTCTTAATGCAAAAATAAACATAGAAGAATTAGCAGAAATCTTATTTACTTCTGGAACAACCTCAAAAGCAAAAGCAGTAATGTTATCCCAAAAAAATATAATATTTAATATACATCAGCATAACCAAATGATAGATATAAGAACTGAAGACGTATTTTTATCCTTTTTACCAATACATCATGTTTATGAATGTGTTTGTGGATTTTTAACACCTATATATAATGGTTCAACAGTAGCCTATTGTGAAGGAATTAGATATATACAAGATAACATGAAAGAAGCCCATGTTTCAGTATTTCTAGCAGTTCCACTAGTATTTGAAAAAATGTATAAAAAAATATGGGCAGAAATTGAAAAACAAAATAAAACAAGACTAGTTAAGAGTATGATTAAACTAACAAGTCTACTAGATAAAGTAGGTATACACATAAAAAGGCAGATATTTAAAGATATACATAGCCAATTTGGAGGAAAAGTAAGGTTATTTATTGCAGGAGCAGCATCAGTAAACCCAGAAACTTCTGCAGGATATCGTGACTTTGGAATCACAACAGTACAAGGATATGGTTTGTCAGAATGTGCTCCAATAGTAACTTTAAACATGGATACATATTATAAAGATGACGCTATAGGACTTCCTCTTGTGGGAACAGAGCTAAAAATAGACAATGTAAATGAAGATGGTATTGGAGAAATTTGTACAAAGGGTGAGCATGTAATGCTTGGATATTATGAAGATGAGGAAGAAACAAAAAAGGCCTTAAAAGAAGGTTGGTTTTATACAGGAGATATTGGATATCAAGATAAAGACGGATTTGTTCATATGACAGGAAGGAAGAAAAATGTTCTAATAACAAAAAACGGGAAAAATGTATATCCTGAAGAGATAGAAGAGGTATTAAACAATTCAGACTATATTAGTGAATCAATGGTATATAGCAAACAAAAAGGAGATGACATAAAAATAGTTGCAGACATCATAGTAAATCAAGAATATATAGATGCTAAATTCAAAAATGAACCAAAAACCAAAGACGAAATAAAAGATATTATTTGGCAAGAAGTAAAAAAAATAAATCAAACTTTAGTATCATATAAACATATTACACAAATAAATATAAGAGAAAAAGAGTTTGAAAAAACTACAACTTTAAAAATAAAAAGATACTTAGAAATAAAAAAGTAAAGTCGTAAAAGGGGATTATATATGAAAAAAATTAAAAAACTATTAGTATTTGTAATAATTTTATCTTGTTTATTAATATGTGTTGAACATAAAGTTAAGGCAGAGTCAGACTTGTATATAAATGGATTGGAATTTTATGTTGAAATCAACTCAGATGCAAGTATAAATGTGACAGAATATTGGGATATAAATATCGAAGAAACAAATACACTTTATAAAACATTTGAAATAGACAACACAAAATATACAGAAATAACAGATGTAAAAGTGACAGATATAACAAATGGAATAAATCAAAACCTGACAGAGCAAGATAAGTGGGAGTACCACGTAGATAAAGGCAAATATTATGGAACTAAAAATAATAAGGGTAACTTCGAAATTGGTTGGGGAGTAGGATTGGACAATAGTAATGACACAAGAAAATACAAAATAGAGTATAAAGTAGAAAATGCAGTTACAAAATACAATGATTTTGCAGAACTTTATTGGCAATTGATAGGAGAGGATTTTGAAATATCTGCTAAAAAAGTTACTGGAACAATTATTTTACCAACAAATGCAAATTCAAAAGATGATATAAAAGTATGGGGACATATTGAAACATTAAATGGAACAATATATGTTACAGATTTAAATAAAATAGAATTTGAAGTAGATAAATATAGTGGAAATCATATGTTAGAGATAAGGACTTTATTTCCAACAGAAATGATAACATCAGCAGAAAGAATAAAAGATGTTAGCATATTACAAAGTGTAATAGAAGAAGAAACTAAATGGGCAAAAGAAGCAAACCAAAGAAGAGAAGCACATAGAAATATGGTAACTGCAATTATAGTTATACCAGCACTTGTCTTAGATATCATATTTGTTATAACTATAATAAGAGCCAATAAAAATCCTATTAGAAAGCAAAAAAAATTTGTACCTGAGCAAAAGATTGAATATTATAGAGAAGTTCCAAGAAAGAATGCGACTCCTGGTGAGGCGATACAGCTATTAGAAAAGAACATAACAAAAACATTAAATTATAATGATTTAGGAAAGGTATTTTCAGCAGCCTTATTAAATTTAAAATTAAAGGGATATATAGAGTTTGAAATAGATGAGACTAAAAAAGATAAGGATAAAGAAAAAATATCTATTAGAATTAGTAAAAATTCAAATGCAGAGGTATTAGCAAGTGAAGAAAAAGAAGTGTATGCATTTTTAGATCAAGCTACTGTAAGAAAAGAAAATAGAACATTAAATCTAAAAGAGTTGCAAAAGGTAATAAAATCAAATCCTGAGAAAATACAAAAATTGGGAGAGAAAATGGGAAAAAACATTAATTCATCCCTAATTGAAGAAAATCTGTTAGATGAAAAACAATCGAAACAATATTCTAGTACAATAGGAACCATTGCATTACAAGTAATATTTCTAATATTATTTCTAATGTTTGCTTTTATACTAGTAATAGCTGAAGAGATAACCTTTAATATTCTGATAAAATTAATTATAATTATTACAACTATACTAGGAATAATATCAATTGCTAAAAAAGTGGGAATATCAAAGAAAATAAATGCGTTTACCCAAAAAGGTATAAATGAGATTGAAGAATGGAAAGGCTTAAAAAAATATATGGAGGACTTTTCTTTATTAAATGAAAGAGAAGTGCCAGATATTGTAATATGGAAGAAATTTTTAGTGTATGCAACAGCATTTGGAATTGCAGAAAAAGTAATAAAACAATTAAAAATAGTATACCCTAACTTTGAACAATTAACAGGAACTGACTATACAATGATGTATTTAATGATACATACAGATTTTAGTAGTTCATTTTCATCAGCTATAAGCTCTAGTATATCATCAGCATATTCTTCTGGAAGCGGTTCAGGAGGAGGATTCTCTGGAGGAGGCGGAGGAGGCGGAGGCCGGCGGTGGTGGCGGCGGACGCTAAATACTTTAAGTTATGCAATATGTGACATTTTATAAAAAATAATTGAATAAAAATCAAATTAAAACCTCACAATAAAATAAGAAAGTGAGGTTTTTATATGTTAGAAAATGTAAAAATAGATATGGAGAAAAATCAAAAGCAGCCGTTTAATTTCAGAACAGACTTAGCTTCTGAAAGAAGAGATATTTATCAAAGAGCAAACAAATTAGAAGAGATTGAAGGAATTCAGACTACTAAAGAAGAAATAAGTGAAAATATAAAAGTTGAAAGAGTACAAATAACAAATAAGAACGGAGAGCAAGCAATAGGAAAACCTATTGGAAATTATATAACAATAGATGTAAAAAAACTAAAAATTGCCACTGAAGAGGAAATACAAAAAGCATCTGAAGTAGTAACATCAGAGCTTAAAAGTCTAATAGATAAACATGTACAAAAACAAGAGGAAATACTAGTAGTAGGACTTGGAAATGTATATGTAACACCAGATTCCTTAGGACCTAAAGTAATAAATGAAATAGATGTTACAAGACATTTAATAAACTATCTGCCACAATATGTAGAAGAAGGAACAAGGCCAGTATGTGCAGTAGCACCTGGTGTACTGGGAACTACCGGAATTGAAACAATGGAAATATTAAAGGGAATAGTGGATAATACGAAACCTAAATTAGTAATTGTAATAGATGCTTTAGCTTCAAGAAGCATTGATAGAATCAGTAGTACAATTCAAATTTCAGATACAGGAATAGTTCCTGGTGCAGGTGTTGGAAATACTAGAAAAGAAATCAGCCAAGAAACTTTAGGAATTCCTGTAATTGCTATTGGAATTCCAACAGTTGTAGATTTAGCTACTATAGTATCAGATGGAATCGATATTTTTATTGGTAAATTACAAGAAGATGCAAAATCAAATGATAATTTAAATAAATTAAGAGAAGAAGATAATTACGAGGAAGTGAAAGAAGCACTAAATGTGGGAGATTATAATATGATAGTTACACCAAAAGAAATTGATGATTTAATCGAAAATATGAAAGATATAGTTGCAAGAGGAATAAACTTTGCGGTATAAATTTGATTAAAGTGGAAAAGGGATGTTTTAAAAAATTAAATTGCTCCCATTTTCCGCTTTTCTTATTTACTTACATATAGTAATTCTATTTTCAAAAATAAGAGAAAGAGTATTTATAAATTCATCTATAGAGCTATCAGCAAGATGTACAATAATTTTCTTAGGGATAAGTGTCAATAAAGCATTTAAAATATAATCATTTGAAGAAAAAGAAATATCTGACATATATTTCATGTCAAATAAATCGTCATTAATGTCAATTACATTATTGTTTTCATCAAATAATGCTGGTTTAGAAGAGTTATAATATAAACTTACTAGATTAATACCTGAGGAATGAGAATTTATATATATTCTTAAAAGAGAAATAAATTCTAAATATTCACGTTCAATTATAAATTTATTTACAGCAATATCTACAGTATTTTCTAAATATTTAAAATATTTCTTATTTTGAAAAAATAAAAAGCCATTTAAATATAATTTCTTATTAGTAGAAATATGATTATAAAAATTATCAAACAAAAGGCTATACCTGTTTTCAAATGAAAATTCATCTGAGTCACATAATACTTCTTCACAAATATCAAGAACTTGATTAATTTCAATTGAATCAAAATAAAAATAGTTTTGTAATGCAATTTTTCTTAAAAAATCATATTCTAAGCTATCGAATGTTAGACAAGTAAGCAAATCTGAAATAGTCGAATAAAAATAATCTAAATCATTCCCTAGATAATGTATTATAATGTTTGAATAATGTTTGAAAGACTTACATGAATAATAAGTATCTTTTATATCTAAAATCTCTAATGAATTTAATAGATAATCAATGTTTTTTGTATTATTTGTTTTTATGCACAAAGATCTCATGTAAAAGTACTCCTTTCGAAACTATTATCTACTAAATTTTAAGTCTTTATTCATCAGATATAGTTATAATATTCGAAAAGATAAAATTAGAAAGTTGTACACAATAAATTAATAAAAAGTGGAAAAGAGAACCATACCTATTTCCAAAAAAGAAAAGAGGGCAAGCCTCTTTTGTTATATATATATTCGATAATCAATATCAGGGAAAACGCAATCCTTTTCCTCGATATCTTTTAAAAATGCTAAATCAATATTATCCTCTTTGATTTGATTATACAGTTTAGTAAATCTACCAATATGATCTTTAATACGCTTTTTAGCATAATCAACCATAGTACCATTTGTAATGATAAATAGCCAGTCACTACTTTGAGCTAATAAGAGTTCACGAGCACATTGATTTAGTGCTTCTTTTTTAATTCCTTCAGCCATTGGATATAAATTTGCAAGTTCAACCATTCTATCACCAGCAACATGAAGATGTTTGTGAGCATAGTCATTAGATTGATTAAGCCAAACTTCGCTATATCCATTTGCTCCCCAACTTGAACGACAAGGAGAACAAACCTGCATGTCAGGATATTTATCAATATACTCAGATGGAGTAATTAGCTCAAAATTACAATCATCATAATAAATTTTTTTAAATAAAATATATAACCAATATGGTCCTTCATACCACCAATGACCATAAAGTTCTGCATCATAAGGACAAAGAACAATAGGAGGATTATTTGTATATGGAGCTAAACCATTAATCTGTGCAGTTCTTGAATCCAAGAAATGTCCTGCATGTTTCTCAGCAGAATCTTTAGCCCATTGAAGATTATAATAATCCTTAAATTCAGTTTTACCAGTTATACGATAATATTTAATTCCTGTAGGAACTCTTACACCATTATGTGCAATATAAGGTTTTATATAATCATAATCTACATCATATCCAATATCACGGTACCACTCACGATAATTAAAATCACCAGGGTAACCATTTATTGAACTCCAAACCTGCCTTGATGATTCCATATCACGACCAAAAGCAATAACTCCTTCAGGAGAAACAATTGGTGCTACTGTTCCATAAATTGGAGTAGGGTTTGCATATAAAATACCATGTGATTCAGTAATAATATAGTCAATTCCAAATTCCTTAAGATATTTGTCGGCTTCTGGAACATAGCCACATTCAGGAAGCCATATTCCTCGAGGTTTTCGACCAAAATACCTTTCATAAGTTTGAACTCCAACTGCAATTTGAGCTCTAATGGTTTTTTCATTTACATATAGGATTGGAAAATAACCATGTGTTGCTCCACAAGTTATTATTTCTAGTACCCCTAAGTCCTGAAAATGTTTGAACTGTTCAATAAGATTACATTTATAAACATCTCTAAATAAATGTAAATCATTTGAATATCTGTCATAATAATATTTTGAAAGCTCATTAAGCCTTGCATCACTAGCAGTTCTCACAAGCTCTTTTTCTGACAATTCAATTAATTGCTCTAAATAATGAATATATTTTTTTTGTAATAATTTGTTATCTAACATAGAAAGTAAAGGAGGGGTCATAGACATTGTTATTCTAAACCCCACACCTTCATCTACTAATTTTTGAAAATTTGTAAGTAATGGTATATATGTTTCTGAAATAGCTTCATATAACCAAGATTCCTCTAAATAATCATCACTTTCTGGATGATGAATAAATGGAAGATGTGCATGTAATACAAAACTTACATATCCTTTTTTTTGTTGCATTTTAATTCTCCTTTTTATGATTTCGACACTTGCTAAATAAACCTTGATGAAAGGCTATGAGATGAAGGATTACCAGAAGAAGGATTTGTAAATGATACACTAAATTCTCCAGTGTCTTCAATTTGGTAAACATATTTATATAAATCATAGACATTTCTAACAATTGGAAATCCAAACTCTTTGCTTTTTAAATTCAATTGTTCTAAAAGTTTTGGCAAGTTTATTTTTCTTTGATGGTTGTTTTTAGTGTTTCTGAAGTAAACAGTATAAGGCTCATCAGTGGAAAATAAAATTCTATCATTAGGTGATTCTATTTTATTTGAAGAAGATATATATACATAATCTGATTTTATTTTTTCATTATAAAAAACAGGTCTACGAATAAGTTCAACTCTGTAATCACACTTGCTATCATGTATATTAAAATACCAACTGTTTGCAAAATCATTTATATCAACTTCAAAATGATAGTTCATAGTATCATTATATACAACTAATACAGGTCTTGTAGTTTCAAAGAAATTTTCTCCATATGTTCGTTTATAGTTTTCAATATCGCTATCTGAAATTTCCCAATATACAAAAAGAGTTGTAGGATTTTGATAAAGTACTTTTACAACAGTCTGATTGTACTTATAAGGCAAATCATAGTATTCAACAATTGTAGGGGCAGCTACTTCAGTAGAATTTGTTTTAGATTTTGCAGTAGATGTACGAGTTGACTCTGATTTAGAAGTTGTTTTAGACTTGGTGGTTTTTGTATTTGTGGATTTAGTGACCTTTGAAGCTTTCTTTATAGTAGCTTTTTCATCTTTATCTTCTTTGTTGGCTTTTTCTTTACCTTTTGTTACCTTTTTGGTAGTGGCTTTTTCTTTTTTATTCTTCCCAGTTGTTGATTTCTCTTTTTCAGGATTTTTTGTAACGGTTTTTTTAGATATTTTTTCTTCTGCTTTTTCTTCAGATTCTAAAACTTTTTTTGTCGCTTTTTTAGTGGTTTTTGTAGACTTAGTACTAGAAGTAGAAGCTGATTTGGTTTTAGATTTTTTTGAAGGTTTTTCAGCATCAACCACTTTTTCAATAGGTTCTAAGACATTTTGAATTAAAGCGCTTATTTTTTCATTTAGTTTTGATTGCTTTTTTACATTTTTTTCTTCATTTATTTCTTTTGTTTTTCTTGGCATTTTTACCTCCTGAGAAAATCAAGTAATAATTTATAAAAAAATTATAAAAAAAAAAAAATAAATTAAATAAAAAATAAAAAAAAAAATAAATTATTTTTAATAGTTGACAATAAGTAAATAAAATTATATAAAATGTACTAGAGATAATAAAAAATACAAATAAATATTACTACAATAAAATCTAAAAATATTGATTTTTTGATAAAAATTGAGTATAATATTTAATATCTTAAAAGCATTTATAGAGATAGGAGGAATACAAATGAATAAAAAAATATCAATCCCAATTATACCAATAATAATTGCAATAATAGTGATAGCAATAATTATAGTAACAATATTTAATAAAGGAACACAAGAGAAAACATCAAAATTAAGTAAAGTGTATGAAAAAATGATTGCCAATCAAACATATGTATTTACAAGATACGATTTTGAAGAGAAAAACAAGCTTATCACCTATAGAAAAAAAGATAAAACACTGATAGACATGTATAATTCAGGAGAGCATTCATCAACATTAGTCATAGAAGGAGACACATATTTAATCTGGCATAAAAACAAAGAGTACTTTGTGTATCCAAACAACAATTTAGATGAAGAAATATTAACAACTAATCTAAAAAACATAATAGATTCAGAATATACAGAAGGAAAAGAAAAAATATATGGAAAAACATATAAATACGAAGAATACAATGGAGTTTCAGATTTTCTAATTTCTTCTCCAAGAGACCTAGATATTAATTCAATTAAAACTAGATTTTATTTTAAAGGAAATGAATTAGTATATCTAAAAACAATATATGATGTAGTAGATGAAGAAACAGGAGAAAGAACACAGGTAGAAGAATTACAAACAGTAAAAGTCGAATATGAAGTAGAAGATAATGTATTTGAAATACCATCAGATTATGCTGAAGCCTAAAAATATAAACATTAAAGGAGAGCAATTACGTTATGCAAAGAGAGCACAAATTATCGGAAAAATATAATCCAAAAGAATTTGAAGATAGTTTATATCAAAACTGGGAAAGAAAGGAATATTTTAAACCAAGTATGGATAAAACAAAAAAGCCATACTGTATAGTTATGCCACCACCAAATGTAACTGGAAAATTGCATATGGGTCATGCACTAGATGGAACAATGCAAGATATTTTAATCAGATACAAAAGAATGTGTGGGTATAATACACTTTGGCTCCCAGGAACGGATCATGCATCTATTGCAACAGAGGTAAAAGTTGCAGAAAAAATAAAAAAAGAAGAAGGACTAACTAAACAAGACCTAGGAAGAGAAAAGTTTTTAGAGAGAGCATGGGAATGGACTAAAAAATACGGAGGAACGATTCAAAAGCAACAACGAAAACTTGGATGTTCATGTGATTGGGATAGAAAACGCTTTACACTTGATGAAGGTCTTTCAAATGCTGTTTTAGAACAATTCATAAAATTATATAATAAAGATCTAATATACAAAGGGAAAAGAATGATTAATTGGTGCCCAGACTGTCATTCAACAATATCAGATATCGAAGTAGAATATGAGGAAGAAACTTCACATTTATGGCATATAAGATACAAAATAGCTGGAACAGACGATAAGTACGTAATTGTTGCAACTACAAGACCAGAAACAATGCTAGGAGATACAGCAGTTGCGGTACATCCTGAAGATGAAAGATACAAAAACATAGTAGGCAAAAAGTGTATATTGCCAATTATAAATAAAGAAATTCCAATAATTACAGATGAATTTGTAGAAAAAGAATTTGGAACAGGATGTGTAAAAGTAACACCTGCACATGATATGAATGACTATCAAGCAGGGTTAAGAAACAATTTAGAAATAGTAGAAGTATTTGATGAAAGTGGAATAATGAACGATTTAGTTCCAGAATATCAAGGAATGAAGATTACCAAAGCAAGAGAAGAAATAGTAAAAAAACTAGAAGAAATAGGAGCACTAGTAAAAATAGAAACTTACACACATAATGTAGGAAAATGTTATAGATGCCATAATACAATAGAACCAAGAATTTCAGAGCAATGGTTTGTAAAAATGGAAGAACTTGCAAAACCAGCAATTGAATCAGTAAAAAAGAACGATATAAAATTTGTACCAAAAAGGTATGAAAAAACATATTTCAACTGGATGGAAAACATACAAGACTGGTGTATATCAAGGCAACTATGGTGGGGACATAGAATACCAGCATATTATTGCAAAGATTGTGGAAACATAATAGTATCAAAACAAAAGCCAGAAAAATGTGAAAAATGTAGTAGCACAAATCTAATACAAGATGAAGATACTCTAGACACATGGTTTAGCTCAGCATTATGGCCATATTCAACATTAGGATGGCCAGAAGACACAGAAGACTTTAAAACATTTTTTCCAACAAACACACTAGTAACAGGATATGATATTATTTTCTTCTGGGTAGCAAGGATGATATTCTCTAGCCTAGAAAGCATAGGAACAAAACCATTTAGTGATATTCTAATTCATGGAATAGTAAGAGACAGCCAAGGAAGAAAAATGTCAAAAAGTTTAGGAAATGGAATTGATCCTCTTGAAATAATTGAAAAATACGGAGCAGATGCATTAAGATTCTCTCTAATACTTGGAATAACACCTGGAAATGATATAAGATTTATGCCCGAAAAACTTGAGCAAGCATCAAACTTTGCAAATAAATTATGGAATGCAGCAAGATTTGTACTAATGAACTTAGAAGATTTTGATGAAAATGCAAAAATTTCAAATGAAGACTTCCAAGAAGAAGACAAATGGATAATTTCTAAATTAAATACTTTAGTAAAAGAAGTAAGAACTAACTTAGACAATTATGAATTAGGAGTAGCGACACAAAAAATTTATGATTTTATATGGAACGAATTTTGCGATTGGTATATAGAAATTGTAAAAGTTAGGCTTTATAACAAAGAAAATAAAAAATCCAGATTAGTTGCCCAATACACATTAAACAAAGTATTAGGAGATAGTTTAAAACTTTTACATCCAATTATGCCATTTGTAACAGAACAAATTTATATACAATTATATAATAATGATGAAAGCATAATGATATCAAAATATCCTTCATACAGCGAGACAGAGCATTTTATGCAAGCAGAAAAAAATATAGAAAGACTTAAAGAAATAATAGTTGGAATCAGAAATATGCGTGCAGAACTAAATGTCCCAAACTCAAAAAAAGCAGAGCTAATATTTGTCACAATGCATTATAAAAATTTAATAGAAAGTTCAACAGAATTCTTAAAAAAATTAGGGTTTTCAGAAAACATTTCAATTCAAGAAAACAAAAATGGAATTTCGGAAAATGCAGTTTCTGTTATAACAGATGGAATTGAGCTATATATACCTCTAGAAAATTTAATAGATATGGAAAAAGAAAAACAAAGAAAACAAGAAGAAAAGAAAAAGATAGAAGCAGAGATCGAAAGAGCATCAAAAATGCTTTCTAATCCAGGATTTATAAATAAAGCACCAGCTACTAAAATTCAAGAGGAAAAAGAAAAACTTGAAAAATACAAAGAAATGTTAAAAAAATTTGAGGACTAAAACTAAAAAAAACATACCAGCAAAATTACAAAAAGATTTTATGAAGTTTTAAAAATTATATGCAAAATTAAAATTGATACTTTTATTAGGTATCAATTTTTTTATGAAATTAAATAATTTTTGAAAAAAATCTTGACACTTACACAAAATCAAGATATTTTATAGATAAAGCTATATGCAATGTAGTATAAACCAATTCAATATTATATGTGAAGAGGTGTTAATCATGCAATCGCAAATTGGAAATTTCGTTACTCCGGAACAGTTTAAAGGAAGAACTGGTTTGCAGATTTTTGTAGACCGGTTTTGTCGCGAAGGTACGCCTCCCGAACCGATTCAAGGGAGAATTCTGAAGGATTGGAAAGATACTATTCCAAACTGGAAGCCTGACACAAATGGTGTGTACCAGAATGACTATTTCTATGGGGGAAATCTCAAAGGAATTACTGCCAAACTGGAATACATCAAAGAGAATGGGTTTAATCTTATTTATTTAAACCCAATAGGTGTTTCTGAGACGTCACACCATTATGAACCTACTGATCAATTGCAGATTGACCCGTGGATTGGAACCTGGGGAGATTTCCGAGAACTCTGCAATGAAGCACACAAAAGAGATATTCTCATAGTGGTTGACTTAGTTTTCAATCACATGGGAGTAAAAAGCCCAATTTTCAAAGATGCACTGAATCCTAGCTCTAAATACCATAACTGGTTTGAATGGAAAAATGGAAAGCCAGTTTTTTGGGGCGGATTTGACAATATGCCTCAGTGCAACAAGTATGATTCTGCATATCAGGAATATGCTTGCAGTGTAGCAGCATATTACATCAAGATGGGTGCAGATGGTATTAGACTGGATCTTGGAGAAAATTTTCCATATGAGTTTATGGTCAAATTCAGAAAAGAAGTAAAAAAACTTAATCCTGAAGTGTTAATTGTAAGCGAAATGTGGGGATTAGATAACCACAGAACTGTTCCACAGTTGGATGGTATGCAAGTTGACAGTGTGATGAACTATCCGCTGGGAGATGCAATTATTAGATGGGTAAGGTTCTGTAATAATCTACATTTTGAGTACATTTTTGGTGAAATTCTGAAATATTGCAAGCAGGCAGATGAGGTATTGTGGAACCATTTGGACACGCATGATACTCCGAGAGTAATCAATCTACTTGTAGGAGATGGAATCCTTCAAGATCCATACAAAGGGGCATGCTGGGATATCGAAGCACCCTGGAGACATGATGGATGGTTCGACACATATGGGTTTCGAAAGTGGGAATTTGAACATGATTGTATTGATATGAAAGAGGCTAGGAAAAGCCTTATCATGGCCAGTACAATTCAGTACTTTATGCCTGGAATACCAATCGTGTTTGCAGGAACCGAAGTTGGTGTAACGGGTTATAAGGATCCGTTCAACCGGAAGCCATATCCATGGGACAATCCGGATGTTGAAATCCTAAGGCACTACAGAAAACTTGGAGAGCTTCGGAGTAGTAACCGAGAATTCTTCAGTGAAGCTGGTGAAATAAGAGTAAAAGCTTCCAATTGGAATCTTGAAATAACAAGAAAAAATTCCTTTGGAGAAATGACTCTGAATATTGCCAGAGATTCAGGTGAAGTAAAAATCGAAAAGATTTAAATAATTGGCGAGAGTAAAAACGGTAAGGGGGTTTGTAAACACCCTTACCGTTTTACGTTAATTTTTATATGCAGCATTTAATAGTACATAGGAAAAAAGCTACATTTTTAAGTTAAAATAGCATCTATAGTGAAAACTTAAAAGAATAAAAAGAAAAATGTCGAAAAGTTCTCAAGTTTCGACATTTTTTACTATTGGAAATATATGGAAAATAACGTATAATATTTTCTGACAAAACAAAGGAGGAAGAGATGGAAAGTAAATATTATAACGAAGAAAAACTGCTGATTTTAAAATTAACAGAAGAAATTGATGAATGTACAGTACAAAAGATAAGGAGGAAGGCAGATTATGAAATTGAAAGATATATGCCTAGAAAAGTTATATTTGATTTTAATAGTGTTACTTTTATGGATAGTGCCGGAATAGGATTAATAATAGGTAGATACAGAATAGCAAACATGCTGGGAGGAACAGTTGAAATTGCAAATGTGACAGATAGTATCAAAAAAGTTCTAGAACTAAGTGGATTATTGAAAATAATCAAAATTACAGAACTAGAAGAAATGGCAGGGTAGAAAGGAGGAAATGTTAGAATAAACTAACATAAGAAAAAATGAACAATTTAAATAATGAGATGAAATTAGAATTTCTAAGCAAATCAAGCAATGAAGCATTTGCAAGAATAACTGTTGCTGCATTTGCTGCACAACTTGACCCGACAATAGAGGAGTTAGCAGACATTAAAACAGCTGTATCAGAAGCAGTAACAAATGCAATAATACATGGGTATGAAGAAAAAAAAGGAATAGTAAAAATTAGATGTCAAATAATTAATGAAGAATTAATTATTGAAATTTCTGACAATGGGCAAGGCATAGAAAACATAGAATTAGCAAAGCAACCATTATATACTACAAAACCAAATTTAGAAAGATCTGGAATGGGCTTTACAATAATGGAAAGCTTTATGGATGAAATAGAAATAGAGTCAATTGTTGGAATGGGAACAAAAGTAACAATGAAAAAGACCATAAAAAATAATAGTGAAACAGAAGATGCACTCCAATTTGCAACAAGTTGTGATTAAAAGGAGGCTAAAACGTGTATGAAAATACAACAGAAAAAATACTAAATGCTCAAAATGGTGACAAAGACGAAATGGCAAAACTAATAGAAGACAATAATGGATTAATATGGAGCATAGTAAAAAGATTTTCAGGAAGAGGATATGAGTTAGAGGATTTATATCAAATTGGAGTAATGGGCTTTATCAAAGCAATAAAAAGATTTGATACTAGCTTTGAAGTACGTCTTTCAACATATGCTGTACCCTATATTTTGGGAGAAATAAAAAGATTTATAAGAGATGATGGACCTATAAAAATAAGTAGAAGCATAAAAGAATTAAGTATAAAGATTTTAGAACTTAAAAAAGAATATTTAAACAAAACAGGAGAAGAAATTTCACTTAAGCAAATATCAGAAAAACTAAAAATTCCAAAAGAAGAAATAGCTATGGCAATAGAATCAACAAATCCAGTAGATTCACTTGAAGAAGTTAGTTACACAGATCATAAGAGTGACAAAACAATAAGTATTTTAGAAAAAATATCAACAGGAGAAGATGAGCAAACTCTAATATCAAATAAATTAACAGTTAAAAAGTTAATCGAAGAGTTACAAGAAAAAGATAGAGAAGTTATATTACTTAGATTTTATAAAAATAAGACACAAACTCAAGTTTCAAAAATTCTAGGAATCAGTCAAGTACAAGTTTCCAGAACAGAAAGAAAAATACTTAATAACATGAAAAAAGCTTTAATGAGCTAGGAGATATTTACAAAATAATATGATAAGAGGAGAAAGGAATAAATTTAATATGAAAAAAATCTTAACATATTTTGTAGCTTTTATTTTTATATTTTTCATTCTTCCGGCAATTTGTACAAAAACTTTAAATGTAAGTAGCACAAATGAAATTATAAAACAAGAAGATAGCTCAAACACAGAAAATGAACCTCAAGATAATGCCAAAAATAGCCAAGAAGAAACTCCTATAACAAGCACATATGATTATAGACAATATAATACAATAAAACTTTTACACACTTCAAGTGGAGAAATCGAAGAGTTGCCTTTAGACGAATACTTATATGGAGTAGTATCTGCTGAGATGCCAGCTTCGTATGAAATTGAGGCATTAAAAGCACAAGCTACAGTAGCAAGAACATATTTGATATATCAAATTCAAAATAATGGAACAAAGCATGAAAATGCAAATATATGTGACTCATATGCTTGTTGCCAAGCCTGGATATCAAAAGAAGATAGATTCGCAAAATGGGAAGAAACTCAAAGAGAATCAAATTGGAAAAAAATTGTGCAAGCTGTAAATGAAACAGCAGGAAAGATAATAACATATGATGGGCAGCCAATAAATGCATTTTTCCATTCAAATAGTGGAGGAATAACTGAAAGCTCAGTAAATATCTGGGGTGGAATAGAATATCCATATTTAAAATCAGTAGAGACATCAGGAGAAGAAGCATATTCACAATACAGTTCAGAAGTATCATTTACAAAGGAAGAATTAGTTAACAAAATAAAAGAAACTCATTCAGATATTCAAGTCGATTGGAATACAGAAAACCCTATACAAATAGAAGAATATACAGATTCAGGAAGAGTAAGAACAATCAGATTTGGTAACATTAGTATTGCAGGAACAGAAGCAAGAACGATTCTAGGATTGAGGTCAACAAACTTTGTTATAAATTATCAAGATAATAAAATTATATTTACTGTAACAGGTTATGGACATGGTGTTGGAATGAGTCAAACAGGTGCTGATAGTTTAGCAAAGCAAGGAAGTAGTTATGAAGAAATAATAAAACATTTTTATACAGGTGTGGAAATAACAAATTATTAGTTTACACACAAAAAAGGTTTTATAAATAAAATCGCATATTATTCCTATTAAGGTTTTATACAAAAAGTAAAAACATAAGTATAATTTTACCTAAAAGGGTAATACTTGTATTAACAATAAATTTTAAGGAGGAAAATATGAGTAGAGAACCTAAAAGAATGGAAGAAAATATGCGTGGAAGCAGTAAGCTAATAGTTTATATAGCTGTTTCAGCAGTAATTGCAATTTTAATTATAAGTTATATTATAATAGCAAATATGATAGAAAATAAAAAAGAAGAAGAAAGATTAGCCGAAATAGAAAAAGCAGAAAAGCAAATGGCAGAGCAAGAAGCATTAATTGCAGAAACAGATAATACAGAAAACGAACAAAAAGCAGAAAATGAGCAGGAGGCAGAAAGTGTAAGTACACAGATTGGAAAAACAGTTGAAGAAAGCAGCAAAGAAAATCAAGAAGAGACAAAAAATGTATCAAGTAGCACAAGTACAACTAAAGATAACAATACAACTAAAACAAATACAGAAAGCAAAACTGATGAAAACGTAAATACAAACTCAGAAACAGAAGAAAAAACCAAAGAAATAAGTTTTATTATGCCAGTTGAAGGAGAAATAGTTAGAGGTTTTGCAAAAGAAAGTCTAGTGTTTTCAGAAACTCTACAAGAATGGATAGTACATCAAGCAATAGATATAAAAGCAAATAGTAGGGATGTTGTTAAATCGGTAGCAGAAGGAACAGTAACAGCAATAAAAAATGATCCTCGATATGGTTTAACCGTAATTATTGAACATGATGGAGGGTTTAAAACCGTATATTCTAATTTATTAACTGCTGAATTTGTGGTTGAAGGAGAAAAAGTAAAACAAGGACAAACTATTGGAACAGTTGGAAGTTCGGCTACTTTTGAAATTGCAGATGAACCACACTTACATTTCGAAATGTTAAAAGACTCAGAATATGTTGATCCTAGCATTTATATCAAATAAAAAAAAACTTGCTTTGCAAATTAATAGCATAGCAAGTTTTTTTTGTCAGACTCCCTAATAGAGATCCCAATTATATTTTTACATCAAAAAATCCAATATAAAATTACACAAAACAAAATTCCAAATTCATAAAAAATCCCAAAAACACTTGCAATCTGCTTTAAAATGTAGTACAATAACAATGTGAAAAAATTACCTTTACTTAGTAAAAAGGAAAACACCAAAACTTTTACTCAGTTTAAGGCGAAGAAGAAAAATAGGAGGTGTAACTATGACAAAGGAAAGAAAGTTAGAAATCATTAATGAATATAAAAGAGACGAAGCTGACACAGGTTCAGCAGAAGTACAAATAGCTCTTTTAACAGAAAGAATTAATGAATTAACAGAGCACTTAAAAGTTCACAAAAAAGACAATCATTCAAGACGTGGGCTTTTAAAAATGGTAGGTCAAAGAAGAAACATGTTAAACTACCTACAAAAAAAGGATGAAGAAAGATATAAAGTCTTAGTTGAAAAATTAGGATTAAGAAAATAAAACTTATAAAGGCCCAGTGCTATGCACGGGCTTTTTTAGGAAGAAAGAAGGAGAAAAAATAAAAATATGTTTAAAGTTTATGAAACAGAATTAGCTGGAAGAAAAATCAGCTTTGAAACAGGAAAAATGGCTGGGTTAGCAAATGGAAGTGTACTAGTAAGATATGGAGACACATGTGTACTAGTAAATGTAACAGCATCAAAAGAGCCAAAAGAGGGAATAGACTTTTTCCCATTATCAGTAGACTATGAAGAAAAACTATATTCTGTAGGAAAAATTCCAGGATCATTCCAAAAAAGAGAAGGCAAACCTAGTGACAAAGCAATATTAGTATCAAGAGCGATTGATAGACCACTAAGACCATTATTTCCAAAAGATTTTAGAAACGATGTAGTAGTTGTAGCAACAGTACTATCAGTAGACCAAGACAATTCACCAGAAGTAGCAGCAATGATAGGAGCTTCAGCAGCACTTTCAATATCAGACATTCCATTTGGAGGACCAACAGCAGCAGTAAATGTTGGAATAGTAAATGGAGAAATCATAATAAATCCAACTGAAGAGCAAAGAAAAATAAGTGACTTAAATTTAACAGTAGCAGGAACAATTGACAAAATTGCAATGATAGAAGCAGGAGCAAATGAGATATCTGACCAATTAATGTTAGAAGCTATAAAAGCTGGACATGTCGAAATCAAGAAAATCTGTAAATTCATAGAAAAAATGAAAACAGAAATAGGAAAGCCTAAATTTGAGTATAAATCATTTGAAGTAGACCATGACCTATATGACTATTTAGAGGCAAACTTCAAAGAAGATATGAAAACTGCAGTACAAGAAGTTGACAAAGAAACTAGAGACAACAATGTATCAGCTTTATCAGACAAAATAGCAGAAGCAGTTCAAGAAAAATTCGGAGCAGAATATGCAGAAGAAAATGTTCAAACAATTGGTGAAGCAATATACAAACTAGAGAAAAAATGTGTAAGAGAAATGATATTTATTGAACACAAAAGAGTTGATGGAAGAGCTCTAGATGAAATAAGACCACTATCATGTGAAGTTGGTTTATTACCACGTGTACATGGAAGCGCGTTATTTACTAGAGGGCAAACACAAGTATTATCAGTTGCAACACTTGGAATGATAAGTGAAGAACAAGAACTAGATGGAATAGACACAGAAACATCAAAAAGATATATGCATCAATACAATTTTCCATCATATAGTGTAGGTGAAGCAAGACCATCACGAGGACCAGGTAGAAGAGAAATAGGACATGGAGCACTAGCTGAAAAAGCTTTAGTTCCAGTAATTCCTTCAAAGGAAGAATTTCCATATGCAATCAGAGTAGTATCTGAAGTATTATCTTCAAATGGTTCAACATCACAAGCAAGTATATGTGGTAGTACATTAGCATTAATGGATGCAGGTGTACCAATAAAAAGACCAGTAGCAGGGATATCTACAGGATTGGTAACAAATCCAGAAAATCCTGATGACTATGTAATGCTTACAGACATTCAAGGGTTAGAAGACTTCTTTGGAGACATGGACTTTAAAGTAGGTGGAACAGAAAAAGGTATTACTGCAATACAAGTAGATATAAAAGTAGATGGATTATCTTACAAAATAATAGAAGAAGCATTTGAAAGAACAAGAAATGCAAGAGCTTATATATTAAATGAAATAATGTTAAAGCAAATAGACAAACCAAGAGCTGAGATATCAAAATATGCACCTAAAATAATAACAACAAAAATAAAAATAGAAAAAATAAAAGATGTAATAGGAACTGGAGGAAAAACAATTAACAAAATAATAGAAGAAACAGGTGTAAAAATAGACATTGAAGAAGATGGACAAGTATTTATCTATTCTGAAGACACTGAAAAAGCAAATGAAGCATTAGAAATGATAGAAGATATAGTAAGAGAAATCGAAGTTGGAGGGATTTATTATGGAACAGTTACAAAAGTAATGGCATTTGGAGCATTTGTAGATGTAGGCTGTGGAAAAGAAGGATTACTTCATATTTCTAAAATATCTAAAGAAAGAATCAAAAATATTGAAGATGTTCTAAAAGTTGGAGACAAAGTAACAGTTAAAGTTTACGAAATAGATGATCAAGGCAGAGTAAATCTTACAATGAAAGACTTAGTAGACACAGAGGAAAAATAAGAAGTTGGAAGAGGGAATGTTTCTCTTTTCCAACTTTTTTTAAAATTATCATATCTACTCTTTATTAACTAAAAAATTGGAAAAGAAAACAGTCCCTTTTCCACATATTACAAAAAAGCCATATTACTTAGGAAATATGGCTTTTAATGTTCTTGAAAAACACACAAGTTTAGCAAATATCCAAAAGCATATAGAAAAATTAGAAAGCAACAAAAACAAAGAAAAACTAGGCATTTTGGCATGAAAACAACATAAAAAATAGTGTGAAAAAGTTAAGAGAAAAAGATTTTAAATAAATAATGTAACAAAAAAGACATAAAAATGTAAAAAAAGACTTAAATTGAGCTTCCGTAAATATACATTTTAAACTTCGATTTCTTACCAGAAATTGCCATTTACTATTATATTTCATATGCTAAAATCAAATTAATTAATTAATTAATAATAATATATAAATTAAACACATTTTTACCATACAGAAAGGGTGGATATAAAATGGTTACTCTAAAAAACAAAAAGATAATATCAATAATAGCTCTTGCAATAATTATATGTGTAGTTATAGCAGGTATAATAATCATGACAAAAAAAGAAACTAGCAGGAGTGAGCTATTATCACCAGAAATAGTACGTTCAAAAGCATATGACAAAGTAGAAGAAGGAGAAGAAGCAATCGAACAAACAGAAAATGTACAATTCGATGCGTTCTTTTTGCGTGACTTAGATGGAGACGGCTATGCAGAGGGAATAAGAGGAACTTGCAAAGAAATAGGGAAAGAAGACACATTGTACATGGAGATAAATGTGTTAACAGCAGGGGTATTAAAAAATGCAAAAATAACGATAAATAATCAAAACTTTTATTTGCAAACATCGTTACCAAAAGATGAAGAGTTAAAAGATAATTACATAGGAACAAATACAAAAGTAGTAGAATTTAATGATTTATCAAATGGAACACAAAAATTAATAAAAGGATTTGTAAGAAGTGGAGATTATACATATAGTTCAGGAATTTCACAAGCAATTGGAACTGACACAAGCAAATACAGCAAAGCAAACAACCAAGTAGTATTTACTGGAACATATGTAACAGATGAAGGGGAAGAAATAGAAATAAGCAAAACAGTAGACTTCACAGTAGACTGGTATGGAACAACAGAAGCAAGTTTAACTTCTACAACCCAAACAAACGAAATAGCTGATGCAGTAAATGAAGAAGAACAAACATTTGAAGTGGATTTTAGTGTAAATATACAAGAGACAAAAAAGCAATTACAATTAAGCAAATTATATGTAGAAGGAACAATACCAGAACTAAATGGTTATGCACCAAGAGAAGTTAAGATAATAGGAAGCAAAGACACTTTCAATTATGATGAAATAACAAGACAATTTTCTATAGAGAGACAAGCAGTAATAAATGAAAATGGAATTGTAACAACCTCAATAAGCCGAAGTAATACATATAAATTACAAGTAATATATCCATTAGAAGCATATGAAAGTATGGGAACAGAAGAAATTAGCATAAAAATACCAGTAAAAGGATATTATGAAGGGTATAATAATCCAAATGAGGAATTTACAAATCCATATAAGTCAAATGTAGCATCATCAACAATAGTAGTAAATGTTAAAAAACCAGCAGAATCTGAGACAGATTTCAGCCTAACAGTTGGAAAATATGTAACAAGTCCAACAAAAAGATATTTGATTTCAAAGCAAAAACCATTAAACATGTATAATGGAAAATCAGAAAACGAGACAGATGATACATATCTAGTAACATGGAGAGCATACATCGGAACAAATGCCATAACAGATGGAATCATAATGAAAGAAAATTTACCTGACAGTTTTATCAAAACAAACAGTGAAGAAGAAAGCATGGAAAACATAACAACATATAAAGGAATATACTTTGGAAACATTACAAATATCTTAGGAGAAGAAGGATACATAAAAGTATATAATGATGAAACAGGTGAATTAATACAAACATTTGATAAAAGTAATGTAAATAAATACTCAAGTAGTAAGCCATATTACTATGAAATGCCAATAAAAAGAATAAGAATAGAAACAAGTAATACAATAAATGATCAAAGCCTATATGTATATAATATAAAACAATTAGATGATGAGAATATTATTGAAAAATACACAAGAGAAGAATTTGACAACTTACAATACATAAAATCAACATTAGATGGACAAGTAGGAACAGCACATGTAAAAACAACTACAAATCAAGCTAATTATGAAGAGTCAATTTCAATTGCAGAAATATCAATAAGCAATAATACAATTTCAACACAAAAAACAGAAGAAAATAACAAAATAACAATACAAACAAAAAGCAATGAAGAATACAATCAAGTAAATTGGGTAAATGGAGCATTTTTAATAAAGTTACCAGAAGAAATACTAGAACTAGAAATAAATGATGTAACAATAGACAATGAAAAAGTAACAATAACAAGCTATGAAATATTAGAACAAGATGGAAGTAAATTTATAAAAATATTAACAACAAACGATGAAGAAGCAAGTTACAAAATAACTATAGATGTAAACATAACACCAGATCCAAGAAAACCATCATCAACAAAAACTATAGAATTATATGCAAGTAATGAAAATGGAAGTGATTATTATTACAAATCACAAGATATATATGATGTGAATAATAATGCAAATACTGAAGAAATTGTAAATAAAGCATCAACAAATATAAGCTTAGTATCACCAGGTTCACTACTAACAAACCAAATAGGAAGTGAATATGACGAAAAGGGAACAGTAGTAATATCACCACAAATAGCAGAAATAAAACCACAAGTAGCAGTGGTTGATCAAGAACTACCAGAAAAAACAGCAAAAGTTGGAATACAATTAAAAAATAATTATTCAAATACAATTAGTGAAGTAGTAATATTAGGAAAAATACCATTTGAAGGAAATACATATGTATTATCAGGTAGAGATTTAGGTTCAGAATTTACAACAAAAATGACAAGTGAAGGAATAGAGTTACCAGAACAAGTAGTAAACTATGCAGAAGTATATTATTCAGAAAATACAAATCCAAGTAAAGATTTAACAGATGAATCAAATGGATGGAAAACAGCAGAAAATATTCAAAACTGGGATAATATAAAAACATTTATAATTGACCTAAGTGACTACATAATGCCACAAGGAGAAGAATTAGTATTTAATTATGTAATAAAAATACCAAATGGATTAGAATATAACAAAGTATCATATAGTCATCATGGGGTATACTTTAGTTTAGATACAGAAGAAGGAAAATACAGAACACAAACCGAGCCAAATAGAATAGGATTTAAAATAGCCGAAAAATATAACTTAAATCTTATTAAATATCAAAAAGGAAAAGAAAACTTAGTACCAGGTGCAACATATAGAATAATAGAAGAAGGAGAAACAGAAGGAAAAACAGCATTAACAAATGAGCAAGGAGAATTAGAGTTTAAAAATCTATATGTTGAAAAAACATATTTAGTTGAAGAAATAAAAGTACCAACAGATTATGAATTAAATACAGATGTAGTTAAAATAATAGGACATGTAAATAGAAACATGTTAACAATAGAAAAATTAGCAGGAGAAACAAAAGAAAGTATTACAGTAGAAAAGTTAGAAAATGAAGACTACAAAGTAATATTAAAAGTAGAAGATGAAGCAAAAGCAAGATTAAATATAATTAAAAAAGAGCAAGGAACAGAAACAGCAATCCAAAGAGTAAAATTTAAAGTAACAGGAGCAGACTTACCAGAGAGTGGAAAAATATTAACAACAAGCATAAATGGAAAAGTAAGTTTAAGTGGATTAAAAATAAATGAAGAATACACTTTGCAAGAAACAAAAGCAACAGGGTATTATTTAGCAGCCCCAATAAAATTTAAAATAGTAAATAATAATGGAACATATGAAATACAAGTAACAGAAGGAACTATCTCAGAAAGTAATGTAACAGAAGAAGAAAACTTGCCAACAATAAACTTAATAATAGAAAACGAAAAAATACCAACATATGATTTAGAACTTATAAAAATAAAGAAAACGACAGATGTAAATTTAAGCGAAACAGAAGGAGAAGAGACAGAAGCAGAGCAAACAGCAGAAGAAATAACATATTTACAAGGGGCAAAATTTAAGCTATATAAAAATGAGAAAGAAATAGGAGAATACATAACAGGAGAAGATGGAAAAGTTACAATAAGTGGATTATACCAATATATAGAAGAAAAAGAAGAAGAAGCAACATATAAATTAAAAGAAACTTTAGCACCAGAAGGATATGCTAAAGTAAAAGATATTGTATTTAAAGTACAAGCAAAAAATGGTACATTGACATTTATAAATATAGAAGGAGAAGAAGAAAAATATACAGTAGAAGATAATACTGTAAAATTGACAATAGAAGACAGCCCATCATTTAAATTAATTAAGAAAGATGGAGAAACAGGAGAGTTATTAGCAAATATTAAATTTGCAATATACAATGTTGATGATGGACTAGTTCCAGCAACAAATAGTAAAGGAGAAACTCTAGGAACAAAAGAAGTTATAAATGGAAGAGAATATTATACTTTGACCACAGACCAAAATGGAGAAATCACAGCAGACCTAAAAGAAGGAACATACAAAGCAGTTGAACTAAAAGCACCAGATAAATATGATATTTCAAATTCAACTTACTACTTTGGAATAGGAGCATCAATAGAGCCAAAAAAATCAACAATTGCGGAGTGGGCAAAGTCAATATCAGGACAATACACTCAAACTATTATGTCATCTGTAGAAACTACAGATGGAGGATATATAGTAGGAGGATATTTTAATGGAAAGCGTACAAGTCTAGGAAATGGAGTAACTTTATACAACACCAAACACCCTGGTTTCGGTCAGCCAGTTGCTGGAATGATAATAAAATATAGTAGTAGTGGAGAAGTAGAATGGGCAAAAGCAATAGAAGGTTTAAAAGAATATATTTTATCAGTATCAGAAACTGCTGATGGTGGTTATATAGCAGGAGGATATTTCCAATCAAGCCTAGACCTAGGAAATGGAGTAACTTTAAACAATAATGGTTCTTATGATGGAATGATAATAAAATATAGTAGTAGTGGAGAAACAGAATGGGCAAAAGCAATAGGAGGAAGCGACAATGACAATCTTCTATCAGTATCAGCAACTTCAGATGGAGGAATAATAGTAGGAGGATATTTTCAATCAAGCATAATAGATTTAGGAAATGAAGTAGTTTTAAATAATAACGGTTCTTATGATGGAATGATAATAAAATATAGTAGTAGTGGAGAAACAGAATGGGCGAAAGCAATAGGAGGAAGTAGTGCGGACTATATTTACTCAGTATCAGCAATTTCAAATGGAGGAATAATAGTAGGAGGATATTTTCAATCAAGCACAATAGAGCTAGAAAATGAAGTAATTTTAAATAATAGTGGTTCTTATGATGGAATAATAATAAAATATAGTAGTAGTGGAAAAGTAGAATGGGAAAGAACAGTAGGAGGAAGTGACTCAGACTATATTTACTCAGTATCAGAAACAGCAGATGGAGGAATAATAGTAGGAGGAACTTTCATCTCAAGAACAATAGAGTTAGAAAATGGAATATCATTAACACATTATCTAAGCTCGGCAAGCAATAATGATGGAATGATAATAAAATATAGTAGTAGTGGAGAAACAGAATGGGCAAAGGCAATAGGAGGAAGTGACAATGACAATATTCGATCATTATCAGAAACTACAGATGGAGGATATATAGTAGGAGGATTTTTCGAATCATCTAGTATAAACCTAGGAAATGGAATAACATTATCAAACTACTATTCAAGCTCTGGAGGTAATGAAGATGGAATGGTAATCAAATATAGTAGAAACGGAGAAGCAGAATGGGCAAGAAAGATAGGAGGAGCTGCTACTGATACAATCAACTCAATATCAGAAACAACAGATGGAGGATTTATAATAGGAGGAGCTTTTGGAAGTTCTATAAACCTAGGAAATGGAATAAAACTAAGCTCTATTTCTGGTAGTGATGGGATGATAATTAAGATTTTACCAATAGAAATACCAAATGTAATAGTGAAGCAAATAGACCAAACAGCATCAGTTCTATCAGTAACTGTGACAAGTGATGGAGGAATGTTAGCAGGAACACATTATGGAATAACAAAAAAGTACAGTAGTAGTGGAGAAGTAGAATGGGAAAGAAATATAGGAGGTGCTGGTGCTAATCTTATCAGATCAGTATCAGAAACAACAGATGGAGGATACATAGTAGGAGGCTATTTCAAATCAAGCACAATAGACCTAGGGAATGGAGTAACTTTAAATAATAATGGTTCTAATGATGGAATGATAATAAAATATAGTAGAGATGGAGAAACAGAATGGGCGAAAGCAATAGGAGGAAGTAGTGAAGACTATATTTACTCAGTATCAGAAACAACAGATGGAGGATACATAGTAGGAGGATATTTTCAATCAAGCACAATAGACCTAGGAGATGGAGTAGCTCTAAATAATAATGGTTCTAATGATGGAGTGATAATAAAATATAGCAGTAGTGGAGACATAGAATGGGCAAAAGCAATAGGAGGAAGTAGCGCAGACTATATTTATTCAGTATCAGCAACTTCAAATGGAGGATTTATAATAGGAGGATCTTTTAGAGGTTATACAGATCTAGGAAATGGAGTAACTTTAAATACTGCTGGAGGTTATTCCGATGGAATGATAATCAAATATAGCAGCAATGGAGAAGCAGAATGGGCAAGAACAATAGGAAATACTAGTAATAATGATGAAATCAAATCAGTAGCTAAAACAAGTGATGGAGGAATAATAGCAGTAGGAAATTATGGCACAATAAAAAAATACAGTAGTAGTGGAGAAGTAGAATGGGAAAAAGTCATTGGAAGTAGCAGTAATGATAGTATCAATACAGTTACTGAAACAATAGATGGAGGATATGTAATAGTATCAACTATCTACGACGTAATAGACTTAGAAAATGGAGTACATCTAGAGAAGCGTTCCGGAAATAAAATGATTAAATTTAGTAAAACCGGAGAAGCAGAATGGGCGCAAAACATAGGTGATTCAGCTGTAATTGGTTCAATAGATGAGATAAGTGATGGAGCATATGTAATTGGAGCAAGAGGTGTTCGAAAATGTATTGTATCAATGGGAGCACCAGAAATCCAAGAACTTGTAGTAGAAAACACAAGAAAAGAATTCCAAATAACAACAGACATAAAAGAAATAGATGGAATAAAAGGTGGAATCATTTCAGGAGAAGATGAAATACCATATGAAACAGTAAAATATGGAGATACAAACTCAAATCCAATTATAATGACACCAGAAAAAAACCATGAAATAATAGGAATCACTATAAATGGAAAAGAATATAAATTTACAGCAAATGAAGATGGAACATATACAATGCCACCATTTGGAAATATAACAGAGAATAAACATATTGAAGTCACATATTCATTAAAAGATAATAAAATAATAATCAACAAAATAGATAGTGATACTCAAGAAAAATTATCAGGAGCAACTTTCAAACTAGATCAAATCGAAGAAAGAGAAAAACCTTCAGGAGCAATTGGAAGTTTAACAGATAATGGAAAAGAATATTATTATATAGATACTACAAATGAAATAACAGATGCATTAGGAACATTAACAGATAATGGAACTTATTACTTTGCAAGCCAAGATGGAAAATATGTACCAACAAATAGCAAAACATACCAAATAGCAAATGTAGAAGGAGCAACGACAGGAGTACAAAATTCTGTTGCAAACTCATATATACCAATTGATTTAACTCAGAAACAAGGGAAATATATGGTTGTAATAAATGCATCAGTTTCTAGTCAAAACGGTTATGATTATGGCTATGCAACAATAAATCAAACTACTACAGCTCCAAAATATAATAATAGTACAGGTAGATTTATGTATATATCAGGAACAGTAGCAGAAAAAGATTATACATCAGCAATATTAGAAGGAGGAAACCAATATTATTTACATTTAGGATATAGAAAAAGTACTAGCACAGATACCAATGATGACCAAGTAGTAATAAATAGTATAAAGTTATATGGAACAACTACAGAAACATACAATTTTATAAACAGCAATGGTTCTTATGAATCAACAAACCAAGGAAAAGATAATACAGTAGCAAACTCATATGTAGAAATTGACTTAAGCAAACATAAAGGTAAATATAACCTAATAGTAAATGCAAATATATCAAGTCAAAGTGGAGACTATGGATATGTAACCATAAAAGACACTAATGCAGCACCAGTATATAGTGATACCACAGGAAGACTTATATATATCACAGGAACAACAAATGCAGTAACAACACCAACAGATTATACAACAACATTAGAAGGTGGAAATAAATATTATTTACACTTTGGATATTATAAAAATGCATCAACAAGTTCTGGTGATGACAAATTTACAATAAATAGTATCGAGCTAACTCTAAACGACTCGGAATTATATCACACAGAAGTAACAACAAATAGCCAAGGGCAAGCGATAACTCAAATACCATTTGGAAAATATTCGGTAACAGAAATTGTTGCACCAAAAGGATATGAACTAAACGAAAATGCCATAGTAGTAGAATTTAGGACAGATGGAAACCATGAATTTACAATAGAGAACAGAAAGTTAGCAAGAGTAATAGTACATCACTATATAAAAGGAACAGAAACAAAAGTAGCAGAAGACCAAATATTAGTAGGAAAAGATGGAGAAAACTACACAACAGCACCATACATGGATTTAGCAAAATACACCCTTGAAAAAGATATAGAAGGTAATTACATAATACCAGAAAAAGCAATAGGAACATATAAATCAGGAGACCAAGAAGTAACATATTATTATGAACCTAAAAAAGTAAAATTAACGGTACATCATTATATTGATGGAACAGAAACACCAGTACCATTAGTAGATGGAACAACAGCTACAGATATAGTTTCAGAAGGAGAAGAAGGAGAACCATATAAAACAGAAGCTATAACTCAAGAACAATTAGGAGAAAATTATTTACTAGTGGAAGTACCTGAAAATAGTGAAGGCACATATCAAGGTGAAGAAGTAATAGTAACTTACTATTATAAGCAAAGATTAGGAAAAGTAATAGTACATCATTATATTCAAGGAACCACAACAAAATTAAGTAAAGACATAGAAAAAATAGGAGTAATAGATGAAAATTACGAAACACAACCAGCAACAGACATACCAGAATATTATGAGTTAGTACAAATGCCTGAAAATTATACTGGAAAAATAAAAGAAGAAGAAACAGAAGTAATCTACTATTATAAGCTAAAAAAATATGAATACAGTGTAGAATACTATTTTGAAGAAGTATTAGATGAAACATTAACAGATAAATTTACAGCAGAATATGGTAGTAAAATAAATACATATGTAGACAAAGTAAAACAAGGATATCACTTTGACAAATCAGAAAACTTATCATTAACAATAACTACAAATCCGGAAGAAAATGTAATAAAAATCTATTATAAAAAGAACTATTATGACATTACAACAGAAGTAGAAGGAGTAGGAGGAAGCATATCAGGACAAGGTGAGGAGCCATATGAAACAGTGTTAGCTAAATATGATTCTACTAAAGACATAATAGTAACACCAGAAAAAGGATATGTAGTAAAAGAAATTAAAATAAATGAAGAAATAATATCATATGTAGAAAATGCAGATGGAACAGTAACATTAAATAAATTCACAAAAATATCAGAAGATAAACATGTGGTAGCATCATTTAGAAAATTGTTCACAATAATAAAACAAGGAGAAGAAGAAACTGTTTTATTACCAGGTGCAAAATTCACAATTAAAGACGAAAAAGGAAATGATGTAATAGATAGAAAAGGAGAAGTAGTAGGAACACTTGAAACAATTAATGGGCAAGAGTTAAAAGTTATAACAACAGATGAAGAAGGAAGAATTGACCTAAATCTAAACCCCGGAAAATATATTATTACAGAAGTGCAAGCACCAAGCAATTATGCGCTACCGGAAAATGAGGAAGATAGAACATATATTATTGAAATAGAAGCAGCAATAAAAGAAGAAAGAGAACTAAAAGAAAAGTGGAGTAATATAATTCCAGAAAAACTATATAATTTCGATATACTTGGAACAGAAGTTTCAAAAGATAAAGGGCTAATAATATCAGGGGGAATACTTGAAGAAACAATTATAGATGCAGAAAATACTACTCAGAATAAAGATATTGTGCTAACAAATGTAGGAATTGAAGATGGTGTAATAATACATACAGATGAATATGGAAAAGCATCATGGATAAAACAAATAAAATCAGATAATGCAGAAAGTGCAAACATGATAATTAATGCAATACAATTAACAAATCAAGAATACATTGCCATGGGAATATTCATGGGAACAATAACAATACCAGCAGAAGAAACAGTTAGTGAAGAAAGTATTAGTATAACATCAATAAGCGAAGGAGACACATTCATAATAAAATATAACAAACAAGGAAAGGTAGAGTGGGTTAGAGCATCTGAAAAATATTTTTCAGGAGAACCTATTATAAAATTAAAAGCTACACAAAATGACGAATTTATAATGAGCAGACAATTTGAACACTTTGAAGTATCAGGAGAAAACACAGTATCAGGAGAAGATATTATATTAGATGCAACAACTTCAGGAATGCTAATAGTAAAATATAATGCAGAAGGAAAAGTAGAATATGCTAAAGAATCTTTATTAAATGAAGATCTACTAAATCAAATATACTATAGTTCAATAACATTTTTATCAGATGGAGGTTATATAATATCAGGAGATACTGATTATAATGACCAGATAATAGTACCAGCAGAAGATACTACAGATGGAATCCAAATTATTATTGAAAAAGATGAAAACAAACAAACAGAAGCAATTGCAATAAAATGTGATTCAGAAGGAAAAATAGAATATATTAAAAAAATAAATAATGAAAAAGTCCAAAGTGATGAATCATATTTACTATATATTAATGAGACAAGTGAAGGATATGTGGCATTAGAGGAAAGTGTAAAATCTATAGATGATGGAACACGTCAATATAAAAGATATTTATTACAACTTAATTCAAAACTAGAAATTGAAAACATGGTTGAGACAAGTACAGAATCGTATGACGTATACCAAATAGAGCAAATGTCAGATGGAAGTTTTACAATGTTATATTTTGATAAAGGAAATGCATATCTTGCAAACTATACAGAAGAAATAGTGCAAGTAGGAGTTCCAGCAGATGCACCAACACTAACAGTAACAAATGAGCTAGAATCATATGAATATAAAGTAGAATACTATTATGATGGAAAAATAGATGAAAGCCAAACAGAAATATTAAAAGAAAAATATGGCAAAATTATAGAAGAATACGAAGAAAAAACAAAAGAAGCTTATATCCTAGAGAAAACAGAAAACTTACCATTAACCATAACAGATAATACTGCTCAAAATATAATAAAAATATATTATGTAACAAAAATAGAAAAAACAGTAACAAAAATATGGGATGACAGTAATAACAGAGATGAAATAAGACCAGAAAATATAGAAGTACAGCTATATGCAGATGGTGTGGCAATAAAAGGAGAAGAGTATAAAGTAATATTAAATGAAAGCAACAATTGGACTTATACATGGACTAATTTACCTAAATATAAAGACGGAAAAGAAATAAAATACTCTATGCAAGAAGAAACCATGCCAAAAGGATATGAAGTAACATATAGCGAAGACACTTTTACAATAACAAACACACATATATCAGAGAATACTGAAAAAACAGTAACAAAAATATGGGAAGATGCAAATAACCAAGATGGAATAAGACCAGAAAATGTAGAAGTGCAACTATATGCAGATGGTATAGCACTAGAAGGCGAAGAATATAAAGTAACATTAAATAAAAACAATAATTGGAGCCATACATGGCCTAACCTACAAAAAAATAAAAAAGAACAAGAAATAAAATATACTGTACAAGAGGTAGGCACACTAGAAGGATATAAAACAACATATAGTGAAGATACCTTTACAATAACAAACACTCACATTCCAGAAACAACTGAAAGAGCGGTAATAAAAGTATGGGAAGACGCAAACAATCAAGATGGAATAAGACCAGAAAGCATAGAAGTACAGTTATATGCAAATGATGTAGCATTAGAAGAAAGTAAATATAAAGCAACATTAGATGAAAGCAACAATTGGAGCTGTTCATGGTATAAACTACCAAAAAATAAAAATGGAAAAGAAATAAAATATACAGTAAAAGAGGTAGATATACCAGAAGGATATGAAGCAACATATAGTGAAGATACCTTTACAATAACAAACACACATATACCATACCTTACTGAAAAAACAGTAACAAAAGTATGGGATGATGAAAATAACCAAGATGGAATAAGACCAGAAAGTATAGAAGTACAATTATTTGCAAATTACAAAAAATTAGAAGGAGAAATCTATAAAATAACATTAAATAAAAACAATAATTGGACTTATACATGGACTAACCTACCAAAGAACTATAATGGACAAGAAATAATTTACACAGTACAAGAAGAAAATGTACCAGATGGTTATGAGGTAACATATAATGATGAAACTCTTACAATAACCAATAAACGTAATCCGGACCTTATTGAAAAAACAGTAACAAAAATATGGAATGACGGAAATAACCAAGATGGAATAAGACCAGAAAATATAGAAGTACAACTATATGCAAATAATACTCCATTAGAAACACAAAATTATAAAATAGAATTGAATGAAGATAACAATTGGAGCTATAAATGGACTAACTTACCAAAAAATAAAGAAGGCAAAGAAATAGTATATACAGTAAGAGAAGTAAGCATACCAAAAGAATATGAAGTAACATATAGTGAAGATACCTTTACAATAACAAATACACATATACCATACCTTACTGAAAAAACGGTAACAAAAATATGGGATGATGGAAATAATCAAGATGGAATAAGACCAGAAAGTGTAGAAGTACAATTATTTGCAAATTACAAAAAATTAGAAGAAGAGGTTTATAAAATAACATTAGACGAACGCAATAATTGGAGTTATACATGGACTAACTTACCAAAAAACAACAACGGAGAAGAAATAGTATACACAGTACAAGAAGAAATTCTACAAGAACAATATGAAGTAAAATATAGTGAAGATACCTTCACAATAACAAATATACACAAACCAGAAGTTATAAGCAAGACAGTAACAAAAATATGGGAAGATGGAAATAACCAAGATGGAATAAGACCAGAAAATATAGAAGTACAGCTATATGCAGACGGAACAGCATTAGAAGATGTAGAATATAAAATAACATTAAATGAAAACAACAATTGGAAACATATATGGAATAGCTTACCAAAATATAAAGATGGAAAAGAAATTAAATATACAATAGGTGAGGTAAGTGAGCCAACAGGTTATGAAACCTCATATAGTGAAGATACCTTCACAATAACAAATAGTCATACACCAGAAACTATCCAAAAAACAGTAACAAAGATATGGAAAGACAATGATAATCAAGATGGAATAAGACCAGAAAGTATAGAAGTACAACTATATGCAGATGGTGCAGAACTAATGGGAAATGAATGTAGAGTAAAATTAAACGAAGATAATAATTGGAGTTATACATGGAATAGCTTACCAAAAAATAAAGAAGGAAAACCAATAAGGTATACATTGCAAGAAGTAAGTGTACCAGAAGGCTATGAAGTATCATATAGCGAAGACACTTTTACAATAACTAATGAACATGACCAAGAAATTACTGAAAAAACAGTAATAAAAATATGGGATGACAATAATGACCAAGATGGCTTAAGACCAGAGAGTATACAGGTACAATTATTTGCAAATTATAAAATATTAGAAGGAGAAGAATACAAAGTAACACTAAGTGAAAGTAATAACTGGAGCTATACATGGTCTAATTTACCAAAAAACAAACAAGGACAAGAAATAGTATATACAGTACAAGAAATAGACTTATTAGAACATTATGAAGTAATATGTAGCAAAGATAGCTTTATAATAACTAATATACACGAAATTTTAACAACAGATGTATCAGTAGAGAAAATGTGGAATGACAACAATAATCAATATATGTTAAGACCAAATAGTGTAAAAGTTGCATTATTTGCAAATGGAGTAAGAAAAGGTAATGAAATACAATTAGACGATTCTAACAATTGGAAATTCACATGGGGAGACCTGCCACTAAATAAAGATGGAAAACCTATATCATATACAGTAAAAGAAATAAATGCTGAAAATGAAGCTATTGAGAACAATGAAAAATATAATGATGATTATATAACAACTTATGTTCAAAATGGTAACAATGTAAGCATAATAAATACTCAAAAAACATTTGACTTAAAACTAATAAAATACATTTCAGAAATTAACAACATAAAAGTAGAAAACAGAATAAAATCTGTTGACTTAAGTGCACTTAACACATATGATGTAAATACTAACCAATGGGTAACAACAGGAAAATATGTACTAGATAAAGAACCAATAAAAGTGGAAGCAGAAGATTATATAACCTATACCATAAGAATATATAACGAAGGTGACTATGATGGATATGCAACAGAAATCTTTGCAAAAATACCAGAAGAGTTAGAATTTGTCGAAGTATCAGATATAAAACCAGAAGAAATGTCACAAGAAACATATGAAAAAGTTAAAAAAATAAATGCACAGTGGAACTATAATAAAACGGCAAAAACATTAACAACAGATGCTCTATCTGAAAGATTATTAAAAGGCTATGGAAAAGAAAATATAGACTATGCAGACAAACAAAATAACATAGACTATGCAGAAGTATCAGTAATTTTAAAAGTAAAAGCAGGAGTTGAAGAAGCAAAATTAATAATAAATGAAGCAGCAATATCGCAAGATAAAGCAGTTGACGAAAATGGGAAAATAGCAGACGTATCAGACAGAGATTCAGTACCTACAGAATTTATTGAAACAGAAGATGACGAAGACCAAGATAACATAATAATCAAAATCTTTGACCTAAGCTTAAGAAAAAGTATTGTCCAAATAGAAAATTTAGACACGAAAAAAACAAGCGAATATTCAAGAGGTGCAGTACTAGACACAAACTCAAGCAAAACAAACACAATATATAATTACTATAACAAATATGAGTCTATACCAGGAGTAGAGCCAGGAGACTTAGTAACATATTCAATAGTAGTATATAATGAAGGTGAACAAGATGGTTATGCAAGTTTAATAACAGACACATTACCATCAGGATTAGAATTCTATTCAAGTATCTACAAAGGTGTAGACTATGGATGGAAATTAGTAGAAGGAAGCGGAAACAAATATCAAACAGATTACTTGTCATATGAAAAAGATGTAAATAAAGGTAAAGAAAATTCTACTATATTAAAAGCATATACTGGAGAAGGCGAAGCCTCTTACCAAGAGCTTTACATAGTATGTAAAGTAAAAGAAGACATAACAAAACAAGATTCATTATTAAATGTGGCTCAAATAACAGAGAATAGTAATAAATACGGAAAAGAAGTAATAGATACAGACTCAATACCAGGAAATACAGATGATGTTGATAAATGGCAAACTGAAGACGACTTAGACATAGAAATTTTAGAGTTACATGAATTTGACTTAACTCTAAAGCAATTCATAACAGAAGTAGAAAATCAAGAACTAACAGTTAGAGTTCCAATAGTAAGGTATGATAGAAATGCAAAACAGATGATTTATACACACGTAAAGGATACACTAACAGTACATGTTGGAGACACAATAATATATACAATAAGAGTATATAATGAAGGAGATATAGACGGATATGCAAAAACAATAAAAAATGATATACCAGAATATCTAGAATATTTACCAGAACATAGCATAAATGTAGAAAATGAATGGGTAATGTATAACAAGGATGGAAAAGAAACAGACGATGTAGAAAAAGCAACATACATAAATACATCACATTTGGCAAAAGGAAAAGGGGTAGAAAGCGGAAATAAAGAGACAAACAAAGATGCAAATTTAATAAAAGCATTTGATCCAAATGAGAGAATTAGTGAAACAAATCCACATTACAAAGAAATAAAAGTGGCCTTCAAAGTAAAAGACCCAAATAGCATAGAATATGAAATAGTAAACTTTGTCCAAATTGCTGAAATTTCAGACAGAAATGGAGACAAAATAAAAGATAAAGACTCAATACCTAACAATGGTGAAATCACACCAAAAGAGGATGACGAAGATGTAGAAAAGATAAAAGTAGAATATTTTGACTTAAGTTTACAAAAATATATAACAAAAATATTTGTAAATGAAAATGGACAAGAAAGAACATCATATACTGAAAATACAGGAAATGCGGAAACAGACATAGTACCACATGTACAAATAAGTAAACACAATATAAATAAAACAGTAATAAAATTTGCATATACAATAAAAGTAACAAATGAAGGACAAATATCAGGAGAAGTAACAGAAATAACAGATTATGTACCTGAAGGGCTAGTATTCATGCCAGAAGATAACACAGGTTGGGTAGATAAAGGAAACAATGAGATTTCAACAAAACAATTGTCTGAAACAACATTACAGGCAGGAGAAAGTGCAGAGGTAGAAGTAATTCTAACATGGGAAAATGGAGTAAATACATTAGGAACGAAAGTAAACATGGCAGAAATTTCAGAATTTAAAAATTATGATAATGTATCAGACAGAGATTCAACACCAAATAATAAAAAATATGGAGAAGATGACACAGATACTTCAACAGTATTATTATCAGTAAATCAAGGTGGAGGAATTCAAAGTATATATATTAACTTAATTATAGTGTTATTATTAATAATACTAGTAGGTGGAATTGCTATTAAGAAATTTGTATTATAATGGAAAAAGGCACAATAATCTTTTCTAAAATTAGTCTGAGTAAAGCATAAAAACGGTATAATTGTAATAAATTATGCCGTTTTTTGCTGAATTTTATTGTGATAATTTAGCTTTTTTAATTCTTTTAATTTATTACCAAAAATATTTCTAATAAAATTATTTTTCTATTGACTTTTGCATTTATTAATAATATTATCAATTGGAGTATCAGTTATAGTTCTATAATTAAAAATCAGAAAAAAGGGGGAGTAATAATGGGCTTAAGGATTGAAAAAGTAAGCAAAACATATGGAGACAAAAAAGTTGTAGATTCTATATCATTTAGCATGGAAAAACCGGGAGTATATGGTTTACTAGGTGCAAATGGTGCTGGAAAAACAACTACGATGAGAATGATATTAAACATTATCCAAAAAGATGAAGGCGAAATCACATGGAATGGTAAAAAAGTATGTAAAGATAATGTTAGATTTGGCTATTTACCAGAAGAAAGAGGCATCTATGGGAAAGCTAAATTATATGATCAATTAATGTATTTTGCAACATTAAAAGGTATGAAAAAAGCAGAAGCAAAAGAAGCCACTATAGGCTGGTGCAAAAAACTAGGCTTAGAAGAATACTTATATAAACCGGCTGAACAATTATCAAAAGGAAATCAACAAAAAGTTCAACTAATGATTGCAGTCATACATAAACCGGAATTGCTAATTTTAGATGAACCATTTAGTGGACTAGACCCTGTAAATACAAAGATAATTAAAGAAATAATTATGGACTTAATAAAACAAGGAACATATATTATTTTATCAAGTCACCAAATGGCAGTAGTAGAGGAATATTGCCAAGATATAGTAATGCTAAAACAAGGAAAAACAGTGTTACAAGGAAACCTAAACGAAATAAAAAAATCATATGGTAGAAATAATCTACTTATTGAAACTTATCAAAATATTGAAGGCTATATACCAGCAAACTTTAAGATAATTGACAAAAAGGCAAATGGATATGAATTCAAAATTGAGAAAGAGGAAGATGCTCAGAAACTACTAGAAACTCTAGTAGAAAATAAAGTAGTAATTCAAAAGTTTGAATTAAAAGAGCCATCACTTCAAGAAATATTTATAGATAAGGTTGGTGAGTAGAATGAAGGATATGATAACAATTTTAAAATACACAATAAAAGAAAATGTCACTAAAAAATCTTTTATTATAACAACAATTATTTTAATGTTGATGATTGTTTTAGTATGTAACATCCCAAACATAGTAAATACAATCGGAGGAGAAGAAAAAGAAGAGCAAAGTTTAAAATATGTACTTATAGATCATGACAATATAATAGGAAATGACATAAATGCGTTGGTAGAAATGGGAAAAACTATAAATTGGGAAATAGATATTAATACAACAAATACGGATGAAGCAATAGAAAAGATTCAAAATAATGAAATAGATGGGATGCTAGAGGTTTTACTTGATGAAGAAACAAAATCAGCTAAATTAAAATATACATCTAATGGAAGCATTTATGTTGATGATCAAAGTATAATAAATCAGTTTATATCAATGATAAAAACAATACAAATAAATAATATATTAAAACAGGCAAATGTAAGTCCAGAATCGCTTAATATAATTAATGCAGATATCGAATATGAAACAAAACATTTACAAGATGCAAATGATAACTCTGGAATAGCAATGGCTGCATCATTTATACTATTTTTTGCAGTATACTTCTATGGAAATTATGTAGCAGTTTCTGTTTCAAGTGAAAAAACTTCAAGAGTAATGGAAACATTGGTAACTTCAACAACACCAAGAAATATAATACTTGGAAAAACAGTAGCAATGGGATTAGTTGGGCTAGGACAGATGTTATTATTAATATTTACAGCATTTGTTTCATATAAATTATTCATACCTCCAGAAATGGATATTATATCTAGTATTATGGGAAATATGAATATTAATATATATTCAATATTAATATGTTTGATATATTTTATCCTAGGATATACAGTATATGCATTCCTAAATGCCGTAACAGGTGCAACTGTAAGCAAAGTAGAAGATTTAAATTCAGCTCAAATGCCAGTTGCAATGATAGCTTTAATTTCATTTTATTTAGCATACTTTACAGCAACAGTACCAGATAGTTCTGCTAGCAAATTTGCTTCAATATTTCCATTTTCATCAGCTTTTTCTATGCCAGGAAGAATTCTTGCGGGAGGAGTTGCTAGTTGGGAAATTATAATATCTATTGCAATATTATTAGTGACAGCAGTTCTACTTGCATTTATTTCAATAAAAGCATACTCAGGAGCAGTACTACATTATGGTAAAAGATTAAATATAAAAGAATTATTAAAATTATCTAAGGAAAAATAGTAAAACTTGGAAAAGGGGACGGTCTCCTTTCCAAGTTTTTAAATTATCATATGGACTTAAATTAAATAAAAATTGGAAAAGAAAAATCAACTCCTTTTCCAATTATTTATTTAAATATGTAATTTGTACATATAATTTATTGGCAAATGACTGAACTACATTTTTTAAAAGATACTGTTCTTTTGTTAAATCTGAAGCGACAGAATATTCTGTACCATTAAAAGTCGAAATTAGAGATTCTGTCAGGCAATCGCAAAATTTATTATATCCAACTTCGGGAGAAGATGTCTTTAGCGCCAGATTTATAAGATTTTTAATTTCAGAAATACTATAAACCTGTTTTAAAATGCAAATTGCAAATAACTCAGCTATATGTAGTCTATTATATTTTTTATTTACAGGAGGCAATAAAATATCCTGTTTAACATAATTATTAATCATTGTTTTAGTAATAAATTTTTCATTAGATTCTATTTTAATATAATCTTTCAAATAATTTTCAATATAATTAAGAACTTGATCCATATACAAATCTATATTTGGTAGTTCATTCCATCTAGGTATATGAAAAGCATTAACATCAAAATCTACATCTGGCATGTGTCTCACCTCGTAGTTATAATAACACAAAATATGTATAGAGTCAAACCATAACGTCAATCACTTAAAGATGTATCTTGCAATAAATAGATATAAATTTTATGTGATTAATGTATAAGCAGATTTAACAAATAATAATTTGAATTACCAGTCAAGATATTGACTTAATATTAAATATCTGATAACATAGTATTCAATACTATGTGAAAGAGGGGAAAATATGAAAAAACAGAAAAATGATGAGATTTTTAAAAATGCTCAAAGCTTTGATACAGTAGGAGAGTACTTAAGAACAGCCATTAAAAAATATTCGAAAAATAAAGCATTTATAATAAAAAATAAAGATGGCAAAAAAATAACATACACAAATATAACATATGAAAAATATGGTAAAGACATGCAAGCATTAGGAACAGCACTTATTGATTTAGGATTAGAAAATAAAAGAATAGCAATTATTGGAAAAAACAGTTATGAGTGGGCATTAACATATACTACAGTTATGACTGGAGTAGGAATAACAGTCCCATTAGATAAAGGCTTGCAAGAAAGTGAAATAATAATGTCAATACAAAGAAGCAAAGCAGATGCAATTGTATTTGAAGAAGAATATATAGAAGTAATAAACAAAATAAAAACACAAAACAATACCAATCTAAAATATTTTATATGTATGAACTCAAAAGAAAATCAAGAGAATTTATATTTATATGACTTAATAAAAAAAGGTACAGAAAGAGTAAAAAATAAAGATAAAAGATTTGAAAATCATAAAGTAGACCCAGATGGAATGTCAAGCATAGTATTTACTTCAGGAACAACTTCAAGTTCAAAAGCAGTAATGCTTTCAAGCAGAAACATAGCAAGTGATATATATTATATGAATCAAGTGGAAAAATTCTATGATACAGATATAAATATAGCGTTTTTACCATTTCACCATACATTTGGTTCAACAGCAATAATATTATTTCTATCACATGGTATAACAAATGTATTTTGCGATGGGTTAAGACATATTCAAGAAAACTTAAAAGAATACAAAGTTACAGTATTTGTTTGTGTACCATTATTACTAGAAGCAATTTATAAAAAGATTATGGCACAAGTAGAAAAGCAAGGAAAAACAAATTTAATAAAATTTGCACGAAAATTAAGTAGATTTTTACTTAAATTCAATATAGACATTAGAAGAAAATTATTTAAACAGATACTAGATGAACTTGGTGGAAATATTAGATTTGTAGTAAGTGGAGCAGCAGCATTAGATAAAGAAGTTTCAGAAGGGTTAAATGATTTTGGCATACTTGCAGTTCAAGGATATGGATTAACTGAAACATCACCAGTAGTAACTGCTGAAGATGAATATCATTTAAGAAGTGGTTCAATAGGTCTTCCTTTGCCAGGAGTAGAAGTAAAAATAGATAATCCAAACGAAAATGGAATAGGAGAACTTGTAGTAAAAGGAAAAAATGTAATGCTTGGTTACTATGAAATGGAAGAAGAAACAAATGAAGTTTTAAAAGATGGTTGGTTTTATACAGGTGACTTAGGATATATTGACAAAGATGGATATGTATTTATAACAGGAAGGCAAAAAAATGTAATAGTTTTAAAAAATGGAAAAAATATTTATCCAGAGGAAATAGAAGCTTTAATTGTAAAACTTCCTTATGTAGCAGAAGTAATGGCATTTGGAAAAGAAAAAGATGATGATTTACTATTATCAGTAAAAATTGTCTACAATGAAGAATATGTAAAACAAAATTATCCAGACAAGACAGAAGAAGAATTTAAGAAAATTGTTTGGGAGGATATGAAAAAAATTAATAAGACATTACCAAAATATAAATATATTAAAAACCTAATTTTAACAAATGAGCCAATGATTAAGACAACAACTGCAAAAATAAAAAGATTTGAAGAGATAAAAAAAGAAAATAAAAAATAAATTATCAAAAATATTATAAAAGTGTAAAATAAATCTTAAATATTAGACAAAATCGTTTAATATTTAAGATTTATTTTTATATAATAAAAAAGTTCTACTTCCATTTTATATGAAAATGCTATATAATAACATTAATAAAAATATAAAAATCGAGCAGATTCTTTCTAATCTAAAAAATGGAAAAGCTTTCCAAAAGGAGAAGAACATGACCATAAAACAGGCCTTAAACAAAGGTATGATAATATTAAAATCAAACAAAATAGATAGCCCAAAACTAAAAGCAAGGCTACTTTTGCAATATGTCCTAAATAAAAAAAGAGAACAATTAATAATATATGATAATGAGCAAATAACACCTCAGCAAGAAAGAACATATATGCAAAATCTAGAAAAGCTTGCAAATGGAACACCACTTCAGCATATAACAAATTCACAAGAATTTATGAAAATGAATTTTTTTGTAAATAGTGATGTTTTAATACCAAGACCTGATACAGAAGTTTTAGTAGAAGAGGTAATTAAACTAGGAAAGACAAAAAGAAATCCAACAATATTAGATTTATGTACCGGAAGCGGAGCAATTGCAGTATCAATAGCAAGGTATTTACCAAATTGCAAAGTATATGCGTCAGATGTCAGTAAAGAGGCATTAGAAATTGCCAAAATAAATGCAATCAACAACGATGTAGCAGATAAAATAGAATTTATAAAATCAGATTTGTTTGAAAAAATGAAAGGAATGAAGTTTGATATTGTAGTATCAAATCCGCCATATATAAAAACAGGGGTTATAAAAACTTTGGAAAAAGAAGTACAAAAAGAGCCTGTAATAGCACTAGATGGCGGAAGAGATGGACTTAAATTTTACAAGCAGATAGTAGAAGAAGCTTATCCACACTTAAAGTTTGATAGTTATTTATGTTTCGAAATAGGATATGACCAAAAAGAAGAAGTGATAGAAATAATAAAAAATGCAAAAACATATGCAAAAACATATTGTAAAAAAGACTTATATGGAAATGATAGAGTAATCGTAACTACTGTTAAATAAGTATCGTCAAATCAAAAAATAATATTTATAAAAAGGTCGGAATAAAAAAATGTGAAAAAAATGTGAAAAATTTAAAATATCTATTGACAAATTTTAAAAACGGGTATAAATTATTAGCAGTCTAAAAGTTAGACTGCTAATTTTCGATATAATTAGACATATAAAAGTCTAATAAAGGAGGTAATTATAATGATAAAACCATTATCAAACAGAGTACTAGTAAAAATGGAAGAAGGCGAAGAAACAACAAAAAGTGGAATCATTTTAAGTAATGCAGCAAAAGAAAAAACACAAATAGCAAAAGTTTTAGAAGTTGGACCAGGAGAAAAAATCGATGGCAAACTAGAAGAAATGTATGTTAAAAAAGGTGATAGGGTAATAGTTAGCAAATATGCAGGAACAGAAGTAAAATACGAAAATGAAGAATACTTAATAGTAAAGCAAGATGATATTTTAGCAATAGTTGAATAAATATTATAAAAAATAAATAAATGAAGCCAAAAAACTTCATAATAAAAAGGAGAGGATTTAAAATGGCAAAAGTTATTAAATATGGAGAAGATGCAAGAAAAGCATTATTAGAAGGTGTCAATAAATTAGCAGACACAGTAAAAGTAACATTAGGACCAAAAGGAAGAAATGTTGTATTAGACAAAAGTTTTGGAGCACCACTTATCACAAATGATGGTGTAACAATAGCAAAAGAAATTGAACTAGAAGACAAATTCGAAAACATGGGAGCAAGACTTGTAAAAGAAGTATCAACTAAAACAAATGATGTTGCAGGAGATGGTACAACAACAGCAACAGTTTTAGCACAAGCAATGATAAAAGAAGGTGTTAAAAATGTAGCAGCAGGAGCAGATCCTATGGCAATAAAAAGAGGAATGGACAAAGCAGTAGAAGAAACAGTAAAAGGATTAAAAGAAATCACATCACCTGTATCAGGAAGAGAAGATATTGCAAGGGTTGCAAGCATATCAGCAAATAGCCTAGAAATAGGCACATTGATTGCAGATGCAATGGAAAAAGTATCAAAAGATGGAGTAATTACAATAGAAGAATCAAAAACTTCAAACACAGAGCTAAATGTTGTAGAGGGAATGCAATTTGATAAAGGATATGTATCACCATACATGGTAACAGATACAGAAAAAATGGAAGCAGTTTTAGACAATCCATACATATTAATTACAGATAAAAAAATAAGTAATATTCAAGAAATCTTACCATTACTAGAAAACTTGATGCAACAATCAGGTAAACTATTAATAATATGTGATGATATCGAAAACGAGGCATTATCAACATTAATCTTAAATAAATTAAGAGGAGTTCTAAACGTTGTAGCTGTTAAAGCACCGGGATTTGGAGACAAGAGAAAAGCAATGCTAGAAGATATTGCAATATTAACAGGTGGCGAAGTTATAACATCAGATTTAGGATTAGAAATTAAAGATACTACTATGGCACAATTAGGAAGAGCAAAACAAGTTAAAGTTCAAAAAGAAAACACAATTATAGTTGATGGAGCAGGAGATAAAGAAAAAATTGCAAATAGAGTAAGACAAATAAGAGCACAAATTGAAGAAACTAAGAGTGAATATGACAAAGAAAGTTTACAAGAAAGACTTGCAAAAATGGCAGGAGGAGTTGCAGTAATAGGCGTTGGAGCAGCAACAGAAGTTGAAATGAAAGATAAAAAATTAAGAATAGAAGATGCTTTATCAGCAACAAAAGCAGCAGTTGAAGAAGGAATAGTTGCAGGTGGCGGAACAGCATATGTAAATGTAATGCCAAAAGTAGAGAAAATAGTAAAAGAATTATCAGAAGGAGAAAAGCTAGGAGCACAAATAGTATTAAAGGCATTAGAAGAACCAGTAAAACAAATAGCTAGAAATGCAGGATTAGAGCCAGCAGTAATACTAGACAATGTAAAAAAAGCATCAGTAGGCTTTGGATTTGATGCTGCAAAAGAAGAATATGTAGATATGAAAAAAGCAGGAATAGTTGATCCAACTAAGGTAACAAGAAGTGCAATTCAAAACGCAGCATCAATTGCGTCAATGGTATTAACAACAGAAAGTTTAGTAGCAGATAAGCCAGAAGAGAAAGGTTGCAACTGTGGTGGAGGACATGGCGGAGAAATGCCTGACATGTATTAATAGAAAATTAAATTACTTAGCAAAAATTTCCCAAAAACATTGACAAAAACAGAAATATGATTTAATATATTAAAAAATTTAACAAGAAAGAGGGAAACATTCAATGGAAGAAAATGAAGTTATTCTAACACAAGAGGGATATAATAATTTAGAGAAAGAATTAGAATACCTTAAAACAGAAAAAAGGGTAGAGATTGCTGAAAGAATAAAAGTAGCATTAGGATTTGGAGACTTATCTGAAAATTCAGAATATGATGAAGCAAAAAATGCTCAATCTGAAAATGAAGTTAAGATAGCAGAATTAGAAAATAAATTGAGATATGCTAAAGTAATAGATGAAAAAGATATAGACACAAAAATAGTTCAAATAGGAAACACTGTAAAATTACATGACATTGAATTTGACGAAGACGTAGAATATACAATAGTTGGCTCAACAGAAGTTAATCTTGCAGAAAATAAAATTTCAAATGAATCTCCTATTGGAAAAGCACTTTTAGGTGCAAAAAAAGGAGCAACAATTGAAGTTGAAGCACCTGCAGGAGTAATCCAATACAAAATCTTATCAATAAAAAAATAATAAAAAAATAAAAATAGGCAAAAATATTTTAAAAAATATTTTTGCTTATTTTTATGGAAAACTGCTTTTTCTTATACCATAAAATAATATATTTTGAAAAATTTATTTTTAATGCATAAAAAATTTCCCTTATTGACATAATAATACTAAACATGGCAAAAAAGGAGGGGAAAATGTGAAAGCAACTGGAGTTGTAAGAAGAATAGATGATTTAGGAAGAGTTGTAATTCCAAAAGAAATTAGAAAAACATTAAGAATAAAAGAAGGAGACCCATTAGAAATATTTACAGATAGAGAAGGTCAAATAATACTAAAAAAATACTCTCCAATAGGAGAACTTTCTGAATTCGCAACAGAGTATGCTGAAACACTATCAAAAACAACAGGGCATATTGCTTGTATAACAGATAAAGACACAATAATAGCAGTATCAGGAGGTTCTAAAAAAGAATTTTTAGAACAAAATATAAGTGAAGAATTAGAACAATTAATGGAGGATAAAGAAATATATACAAGCAAAGAAAATAGTAATATTTCAATGCCTATAACAAGAAATGACAATAGTGAAAGAAAATATAATTCTCAAGTAGTATATCCAATAATATCAAATGGAGATACAATTGGGACAGTAATATTATTAGCAAAAGATGCAAATGTAAAAATGAATGATGTAGAAACAAAAGTGGCACAATCAGCAGCTACGTTTTTAGGAAGCCAAATGGAAATATAAATAATTTTTATTCGAGTGAATATCATGAAAAAATCAAAATAAAAGAACTGCCAGAGATTTCTCTTTGACAGTTTTTTTATTAGATAGGGAAACTAACAGCAGCCTCCTCTGTTACCACCACAGCAGCAACATATTAAAAGTATAAGAATTATAATCCAGCAGCAGTCATCACCGAATCCGAAACCGCAACCGCATCCTCCTCTATTTTCTGGCATCTCATTTCCCCCCCTCTCCTTAGATAGTGTGTTATTTTCTAAAGGATTAGTTTTTTAAGTATAATCTTTTAGATTTTTCTTTTGAAATTTCTTTAGTATGGTATATATTATGAATTTATAAAAATTGTGTTACAGATTTTATTTTAAAAAATAGTTGGAATTCTATATCACTAAGATTAATATTATAGAACACACATGTAAATTGAAAATAAAAAATCTCAAAACTATTTACAAAATTAAGAATACAGTTTATAATAACTAAAGACTAAAAAATGCCTATATAGCTCAGTCGGCAGAGCGCAGCCTTGGTAAGGCTGAGGTCACCAGTTCGATTCTGGTTGTAGGCACCAATGACGTATCTGTTCGAACTAAATTGAATAGGTAGATACAAAATCAATCAGAAAATAAAATCTGGTTGATTTTTTTGTTGTCTATAAACAATATAAAAATCATCCAATCGAAAGGATGGTGCAAATAAATGAAGATAATTAAGCAAGAATTACAATTTGAAGAAAGTCTAAAGCAAAGACTAGAATTTATATGTGAATTTTCTAAAATTACTCCTACTTTTATTAATGGTAGTATTAGAAAAATTGAAAAAACTAATCTCACATATATTGAACCACATAGAGTAATAATTAAAGATATTACATTCTTAGTTTTTAATTATTCAAATGATGTGTATATTTCTAATTTATATAAGAAGATTAAATTATCTGAATTAGAAGAATA
>CALXZT010000001.1 GCA_944393315.1 uncultured Clostridia bacterium | reverse complement strand
ATAATGGCAAAAAAAAATATATATAAAATAACAGAAAAAATACTTAGCCTTATTTTAAATGTTTTATTAACTATAGTTACCATTATAATAATCATAGGAGGTTATTATATATATCAAATAAAAATAGTAAAAAATGATTATGCTAATTTATTTGGATATACATTTTTTGAGGTCGCAACAGGAAGCATGTATCCGACTATGGAAATTGGAGATGTAGTAGTAGTAAAAATAAAAAAAGAAATAGAGCAAAATGATATAATAGTATATAAAGATGGAGAAAGCATTATAACTCATAGGCTTATAGAAAAAAACAATAAGGAACTAATTGCAAAAGGAGATGCAAATAATAGTGAGGACAAGCCTATAACTGAGGACATGGTTTTAGGAAAAGTAGTAAAAATATTACCTAAAATTGGAATATGGAGAAAAATTTTCACATCACCAGAAGTAGTTTTTCTAATAATTTTATTAATAATAATATTTAGTATCACATTTATACACACTTCAGAGTCGGAGGAAAAAAATGAAAAATAAAAAGATAAGAATTTTATATACAAAATTGATAATTCTTATTTTATGCTTTTTGATTATAGCAAGGCTTTTTGTCCTAGTCTTATCAAAATATGAAAGTATATCAAATTCTTATGCTAATGTAGACATAGCATTTTACATATTAAAAGAAGATTATAAAACCATGACAATCAATTTGGCATCTTTATTACCACAAGAAGATGAATATGTTTTCGAGTTTTCAATAGGAAATGAAGAGGACGGGGAAATTGCAGAAGTGGATTTAGAATATGAATTAACATTAAAAACTACAACCAATTTACCATTAACTTATAAATTATATATGAATGAGCAATATACAGATGAAACAGCAACAAATATTATTAAAGAAAATAATGTTAGTTCAGATGAGTATGGTACTTATTTTAGGACAATGACAACAGATAAAATTACTTTGCCTTACGCCCAAGGTAAAACAAACGTATATCAGCTAGTTATAAATTTTCCAGCAAATTATAATGAAGAAATTTACCAAGATATTATAGAGCTTTTAGAAATTACAGTAAATGCCCACCAAGTAACTAGTAAATAGGAAAGGAAAATTAATGCAAAGGAAAAATAATTATCAACTTAATTTAAAGCGAATCTACAAAAAAAAGCAAACAATAATTATTATCACAATATTATTGTTTGCAATTTCCTTTGTTACTGTTTTTGGAAGATATGTTACAAACAGCATAAATGACTTTTTTATGAGAAGTAAAGAGTTCTATTTTTATAGTGATAAACTATCAGAAGAAAAAACTATATTTCAAATTGAAAATTGGTCAGGAGTTGATGACTATACAATAACAGTTAATATGAATAGTAGAAAAAACAACTTGGAAGTTGCTACATATGATATTGGGTATAACATAACATATACATGTTCAGATAATGTTATTTGTCAATTAAGCAAAGATAAAGGTATAATCGCAAAAGAGACAAATACAGACTTTTTTAATTTAACAATAACACCAAATACACAATTAGATACGGGAGATAAAGTAGTTGTAGAAATAGAAGCAACAACCAATTCTAATTATGCTAAAACAATAAAAGGAAGATTCACATTAATAGTGGGTCAAGAAAAATTAACATATCATATAACAGATTCACCCAATAACCCTTATGCAGAGTTAAGAATTACTAATACATTGTCTTACTATGTGGTAGCACAAAACTTTAGCAACTTTACAACTGGGCAAAAAATTGATTTTGATACATATTTGTCATTATCAGAAGCAGACAAAGCCAAATGCTATTCTAGTATAGTTACCATAACATTTGACCCAAGTGAAATTTTAATAGACAATACAAGTGAAAGCTATCAAAAGGCAACTAATGTTACAACAAAAACGATTAATGGAAAAAGCTATATTAATAGTATTACATTATCAATAGATGCTATTTCTAGTGTGGATTTAAGATTTTATAAAGTAGATACTTCAAAAGATTATACATATCCTAATCTAAATAATTATTCTGTTGTTTCAGTCACAACAAAGTAAGGAGTTAGAAAATATGACAATAAATATTATGAATGAATATATAGAATTAACTAAAAAACAAATAAACGAATATATGAAATTAGTTTTTGGAAATGAATTCAATCAAAGATATTGTGATATTTATACTGAAAGATATATTAATATTCGTTACTTTAACTATTATGAAAATGATATTTATGAAAATACTAGAAAAAAATTATTAGATTATTTAAAACAAACTGAAGAAGATATTATTATAAATAATATCAATGATAGAGAGTTAATAGAGGTAATGCGCATATTTTTTTATTATGTTTTATATTTTGACAATGTTGCTTATTATAAAGATTTAAGAAAAAAAATAGAGCAAATTGCAAAAATAAAGAGAAAAAGGGTCAAAGACAATTCAAGCAATTTTGAAGAAAAATTATATCAAAAGATGGAAGAATACTTAAAAGAAAAGAGTGAACTTATAAAGCAATTTTCCTCAGATGAATTCTACATAAAATTAACAAGATACCCAAATAAATCAAATGTTTATAGAATAAATTTAAAGTATAATTTAAAATTTCCTTTAGAATATAGTGAATTTGCTATAAATAAAGCGTTTCAAATGGGCATCGTAAATGAAGATAAGCTAGTAGTAGAATATTATTTAACTGTATTACAAATTTTAAAGGATATTTTAAAACAAAATTATAAAAGAAAATACATTGTAGAATTTGCAAGTACGCTATTAAATAAGCCCAAAAAAATTAAGAGCATATTAAACATAATAGATAATGTTGCAATTCAAGAAAAAATAAGTTTAAAAATTAAATACGAACAATTTTTAGAAAATAAGGAAAAAGTATATGAACTAATGAGAGAAGGTTACAAAATAACAGTAGTTCTAGATAATTCATTTGAAGCGACTTTTAAAGAAATAGAGAGTCTAAAAATGTTTGAGTTTATTATAATTAATAAAAATATAAAAAAATATGAAGAAATAATAAGAAACAAGGGAGATTTACAAAATATTATAGAAATATGAGGTGAAAGATGGAAACATTCACAAGATTTTTATATGCATTTTTATCACAAATTTTTTTGGGAATTTCATCAATGTTAGATGGATTTACAACAGGTATAAAGCAATTATTTGATATGGAATCATATAAAATTATATTAAATACTTACAAAAGCGATCTTTCAATGCCAGAATGGATATTAGTATTTATAGCAATACTATTTGTCCTAATAATAGTTGCATTAATTATTTTTCTAATTTATCTGTTAATTAGAAAATATTTAAAATTTAGGAAAAAAGTGATTCAGCAAGATGAACTATTAGATGAAATAGCTAATTTAAATGAAAAAGTAGAAACTATGGCAAAAGAAAGAGAAGAAATACTTTCAATGAAAGTATCACAATTAGGTTTAAAACCAAATGAATCTCCAACAGAAGAATTAGGACAAGAAGATGAAGGAGATACAATTAATTCAGACATAAGATTTTCTAAATTAGACCAAATAGATAAAGAATTTGAAAATTATGAAACAGAGAATTACGGAAATTCATTTGACTTACCTAAATTATGTGATGATTTTAGGAACTTTGCTGCCTCAAGATTAAGACTATATTATAAGCCAGAAATGATATGTGTATTTATATCAGCATTAGCTTCAACAAAATTAGTAATATTGCAAGGTATTTCAGGTACAGGAAAAACATCTTTAGCATATGCATGGGGAAAATTTTTAAAACACAGTTCCTGTGTAGCATCTGTTCAACCGTCTTGGAGAGACAGAACAGATATGTTTGGATATTTCAACGAATTTACAAAAAAATTTAATGAAACAGAAATGTTAAAAGAAATGTATAAAGCTGGTTATTGTGATGAAGTATTTACTGTAATATTAGATGAGATGAATTTATCACGTGTTGAATATTATTTTGCAGAAATGCTATCTATTCTGGAAATGCCAAATAGAGATGAATGGGTAATAGAACTAGTACCTAATAGTTGGAAAACAGATCCTAAAAGAATAATAGAAGGAAAGTTAAAAGTGCCAGCAAATATGTGGTATATAGGAACAATTAATAATGATGATTCAACATTTGCAGTAACAGATAAAGTATATGATAGAGCCATGCCAATAGACATAAATGACAAAGGAGTGCCATTTGATCCAATACCAACAGATGCACAAGACATAAATTTCTCATATTTAGATAACCTATTCAAAACAGCAATTCAGGAAAACCCAATTTCACAAGAAACATTAGATAAAATAGAAGAAATGGACAACTATGTAATACAACATTTTCGTATTGCGTTTGGTAACCGTATTGTTGCACACATGAAAAAGTTTGTACCCGTTTTTGTAGCATGTGGAGGAACTGAAACAGATGGAGTAGATTATTTTATAGCTAAAAAAATCTTAAGAAAATTTGAACAATTAAATATTGCATATATAAAAGATGAGATTGATCCTTATATTGACTTCTTAGATAAAACATTTGGTAAAAATAAAATGAAGGAATGTATAGAATATTTATTAAGACTTAAGAAAATAGCATAATGGGAATAGAGACGGTTTTCTTTTACGATTTAATAGCATTTAGAAAAAGGAGGTTCATAGTTTGGACAATTTAGGAATAATTGATTTATATGAAAAAAACACAGAAAATGGTGGAATAAAAGAATTTGCAGAAAACATAGATTCAACATTAATAGTCGAAACAGAAAAAAAACAATCAAATTTAGATACAGAATGGATAGAGATGATTGAACGAACCATTCCATATATAGATAATATTTTTAGATCTCCTAATCGTTTTATTGTTAATGAAGAAGAACTTGTAAAAGTTGAGCAAGCAAAAAAAATAACAATAGAAACAATAAAGCACTTATCAAAAAATACTAATTATATACAAACTATAGACAAAAAAACAGGAGACGTAACACCTTCAAAATTATTAAATGTTAGAAAAGAAGAAAGTTATGACACATATGAAAACAGATTAATTTATACATTGATACAAAACACCAAAACTTTTATAAAAAGAAAAAAGGAAGAATTAATTATTAATATAGATATTAATAATCAAGAACAAGAAAACAAAAACAATAAAGTTTTAGAATATACAGCTACATCAAAAATAAAAGAAGAAAAAATAGACATAAAACTAAATTTAAATTCAAAATTAGATTATACAGGAGAGGTATCTAAAGACAAAATAAAACAAATATTAGAGAGAAGTGAAGATATAGAAAGAAAAATTCAAAGTTTATCAGATACAGAACCTTATCAAATAATTGATAAACAACATATTTCATTAGTAAGAGAGCCAATAAAGAAAACAAATGTGATATTAAAAAATGTTAATTTTCAGTATGCTATGAAATTATGGTCATATTTAAGAGATAATTATAATGGGAGTTTTGAAGATGAAGAAGAAGAAAAGAAAAATTATACAGATGATGGAGAGTTAAAAGAATTTATAGACGAAACATTTTTACTACAATATTTAGCAATGAAAACATTAGATGAAGACAATTTAGAAAAGGAAAGTACACAACATGAAATACAAGAAATGATGGTAGAGCAGATGATTGAAAAAATGCTAGATATGGATACAGAAATAACAGAACAACAAATTCAACAGATGATATTAAGTAGATATGAAGTAGTTAAATACAAAAAAATTGAGATAATTAAAGAGATTCAACAAATATTTAAAACTCACATAGAAAAATATGAAAAACAAATAGAACAAAGGAGAAAATAATATGATAAAACAGATTAAAGAAAATAAAGTACTAAAGCTTATTTGGAACATCATATATACATTAATGTTTATAATTGTAGTTTTGATGCTAATAGTTGTTGTATTGCAAAGAGTAAGTAATAATACTATAGCAATAGGAGGAGTTAGAATGTTTGTTGTTGCAACAGGAAGTATGAGACCAGTTTATGAAGTAGGAGATGTTCTGATTTCTAAAGAAATTTCACCAGAAGAATTAAAAGTAGGTGATGATATAGTATATAAAGGAAAAGTATCAACATATTACAACAAATTTATAACACATAGAATAATATCAATTGAAAAACAAGAAAACGAAAATTTTAAAATCATTACAAAAGGTGTAGCAAATGAAGAAGAAGATCCAGAAATTGACCAAACACAAGTATATGGAAAAATAGTATATAAAGTACAAATTTTAAGTTTAATAGGAAGGCTAATTCAAAACATATATATATTTTACTTTATGATATTTGTTCCAATAGGATTACTTTTTTTTAGACAGATAAAAAACATATTAAATAGTAGAGAAGATAAAAAAGAATCAAAAAAGGGAGAACAATGAATAAAATAGTAAAAATAGTAAAAAAAATAAAAATAAGAAATATTATATTTTTAATTTTACTACTTATTTTTAACACATATGCATGGTTTATATATGCAACAAGAGTATCTTCTAGTTTATCTGCTCATGTTAGTTCATGGAATGTTGAATTTTCTACTGGAGAACAAGACACATCTACGAATATTATAATAGAAATAGATAGAATATATCCGGGGATGGAAACTGTAGAAAAAAACATAACAGTAAAAAATAAAGGAGAAATTAAAGCAGAATTAACTTATGAAATATTATCAATAAAATTCTTAGATGAATCTTATAAGTTAGGAGAAAACATAACATCAGAAGAATTAGAAAAAAAGATGAGTTCAGATTATCCATTTAAAGTCAATATTAGCAAAGATGATACTAAACTATCACAGGGAATAGGAGAAGGCTCGTTTTTGGTAACAGTAAAATGGCCATTTGAATCTGGAAATGATGAGTTAGATACTTTATGGGGAAATAAGGCATATGAATATTATCTAGCAAACCCAGGAGAAAAAAGCATAGAGATAGAAATAAAATTAGTAGCACAGCAATTAGCTGACTAAAAGTACATAAAAAAGCTTACTGGTTTTAGAACAGTAAGCTTAATAAAAATATCAGATTGTTGTTTCATTTTAAATATTTGTTATTTGTGTAAATGAAATATTAACATGAAAAAGAGCGGGATTTTCGGTTATTGTAGAAAGAGTATCAGAACTATTATTCATAGTTTGAGATTCTTCATTATCATTCCACAAAATATAAATTCTAATTTTTCTAGTTTTTATATTACTTGAAAGTTCAATAACTTCTGTTATAGGTGTGTTGTAATTTTCAAAGATGATTTTTTCACCATCATCAATTGAATAACCTATAGACACTAAATCTTGAACTGAACTATTTTCATCAGCAATAGCTGTTATTTCATATTTAAAAGAAACATCAACACTTGAAAAATCTAAATTTAAATCAAAATATCCTTCAGCTGATGGAGCAATAACATTACTAGAAATATGCTCATTACCAGGAAACACTGGAACAATTGAGTTAGAAATGTCAGTATTATTTTTTATAGATAAATCATTAACTTTAATGTTCCAATTTGCAATTGTAAGAGAAGTGCTTCCTTCAGTTGATGTTATATATTTAGCATAAATTTGTACAATGAAAAATAGTAAAATACAAATACATATACCTATTAACAATAATAAAATTTTTTTGCGATTTTTCATAAAAACCTCTTTTGTTTTTTCCTAGTTTATCATAGAATGTGTCATAAATCAAGTGAGTCTTATATAAATGAACAATGTTTTTGACTTTAAGATTTTATTACTTAATTAATTGGAAAAAAGTTTCATGCAAAATCGAAAAGAAAGGTGATAATTATGGTAAAAGAACCTATAAAAAAGGACATCAAAACCTCGAAGGACAAAATAAAATTAAACTCAGAAAAAATTCGAAAAAGAGAAAAAAGTATAAAAACAGTAAAAACAGGATTACTTATAATGTTACTATTTTTAATTGTAACATATTTTATTTTAAAGGTAATATATGAAACTGGTTATTTTACCATAACTTTAGACCCGGAATTTTCTCAAAAAAGTGGCTTAATAATGTATGAAAAACTAGCTGACAAAGAAGAAAAGAAAATTTTAAAAGCCACGAAGGTTGAATTTATGGATAACATATCAGTAAAATGGCTACCAGAAAACATAGATGAAATGGGAGAAGGAAGCCACAATGGCGATAATTATTTAGCATATACATTTTATATTGAGAATAAAGGAAGTGAAACAATAAACTATTGGTACGAAATATTGGCAGATGATATCATAAAAAATGTAGATGAAGCAATTCGAATAATGATATATAGAAATGGTGAAAGAACAATATATTCTAAAGCTAATAAAACAACTGGAGAACCAGAACTAGATACAGAAAAATTTCACTCAGATTTAGAGCTTGTTATAAAGCATAGAGAAAATTTTGAACCAGGAGAAATAGATAAGTTTACGATTGTAATTTATTTAGAAGGTGATGACCCAGACTGTGTAGATACATTGATAGGAGGAGAGATGAAAATGCACATGGATATTACAGAAGAACATATAACAAATTAAAACAAATATTACAAAAAAAATACAAAAATATTACAAAAAATAACAAAATTACAATTGTGTTACATTTATTCAACATGTATTGACATATCTTGTAAAGTGTCATATACTCTAGCCATAAAATAAATAACAAGTTATAGCTTTATTAAAATCTAGACTATAACTAGAAGAGAGGGAAAAAATGAGTGAAAAAACAAAAGCTAAAAACAAATATGATTTAAGATCATCAATATTATTATTATTATTAATAGCAATACTATTATTTTCATCAACTTATGCATGGTTTACAGCTAACCAAACCGTAACAGTTAGTTCACTAGATGTACATATTGAGGCACAAAATGGTCTACAAATTTCAACAGATGCAACAACATGGAAATCAATAATCGAAAACACTGATATATTAACAGGTTATTCAGGACATACTAATAATCTTCCAGCAAATATAGAGCCTGTATCAACAATTGGAGAAATAGATGAAGCTACAGGAAACATGAAAATGTATTATGGTTCTGTAAATGCTGATGAATTGGACGGAGGAGCTTACAAACTAACAGCAACACCAACTGCAGATGCAGATGGAAAATATATAGTTTTTGATATGTTTTTAAGAGTAGATAATGATACAAAACTAAAATTAACAGAAGCATCAAGTGTTGTTATGAAACAAGGTAGCACAGATAAAGGAATAAAACAAGCGTCACGTGTAGCATTTTGTATTCAAGGAACACAACCAGTAGGAACAGATTTAGAAACAATAAGAGGATTAAAAGGAGCAACATCATTTTTAGATGAATCTTATGTAGCAAATCCAGCATCAACGGTTTACATATGGGAACCAAATCCAAACTTACACACAGATGCAGCAGTAGCTCATGCACGTGATAACTATGGAATAGAGACAAAAGCTGATGGCACAGCAACACCAATAACATATTATGGAATAAAACAACAAATAGATGCAGGAATAGATTTAATAGATACAAATAATGGAAATGATACAGATAATTTTGCAGAGATAACACCAAACTATAGAACATCAGTAGATACAGATTCAGGAATAATGCCAGAAACAGAAATATTCTCATTAACAGCTGGAATCACCAAAGTAAGAGTATATATGTGGATTGAAGGACAAGACGTTGACTGTGAAAACATAGCTTCAGGAACAGATATATCATTTAACTTACAATTCCAAGTAGCAGAATAATTAAACAAAAAGTAATAGATAAAAAAGAACAGGAGCAAAAAATCCTGTTCTTTTTCTTTAAAATAAAAGAAATTTCATAGACATTTTTTAGTGGTTATGATAAAATTGTGTCGATAAAAACGGAGGAAAATATTATGAAATTAGATAAAACTGAAACAAGTAAATTAATAGATTTATATATTAAAATCCAGGATTTTCTTAACTTCCTAGAAAAAGAAAAAAAAGAAAATAAAAAAGAGCAGTAAAAGGAAAGGAAAAAGGAAAATGGTAGATTTAGTAGAAATAAAAGAAATATTTGAAAAAATAGATGTAGAAAAAGAAATATTGGCAACAATGCCAAAAAATAATGATAAAAATGTAGAAAAATATCTAGAAGAAATAGAACAATTAAAAAATACCTATACAGAGCTACAAAATCAGATATTTAAAACACTTTATCAAAGATACAAAAAAGCCGTGGAGATTGAAGAAACAGATGAAATAGAAGTATTAAACAAGAAATTAAATTCAATAGAAAAATTTGCATATTTGCTAAGTGATGAAAAAACCTCTTATGAAAAAATGGGGCTTGATAGAATTTTATATAAAATAGGCAGATATTATAAAGAAAACTTAGAAAACATAAATGAACAAATAGAAAAAGCAATAAAAAAATTCAGCGAAATAGGGATCAATTTGGATTTATCAGATTTTGACTATAGTATATATGTAAAACAATACATGCAGGTTTTTTTTGAAGGAAAAAAAATAGGTGATATAAATTCTAATAAAATTAAAACTGAATTTGAGCATATTTATTGGAAATGTCCAGACATAATAATTCATATAGAACTAAACATTAGAAATATTTATTTAAAAAAACAACCACAAATTGATAAACATTTTGAAAAGGAAAAAAATAATCTATTAAAGCAGTGGAACAAATCGCAAAATGAAATAATGAATCTATACTTTGATATCAAAAGGCAAAAGGAAGAAAAACTAAGGCAAGATAAGAAGTTATTATTAGAAAGTTTTTTGAACGGAAAACTAGATATCAAAGAATACATGCCTGAAAAGTTGCAAAATAATTATTCTAAAATGTTGTCACAAACAATGATACAAGAGATAGAAACAAACTACGAAAAAGTAGAAAAAGGGGTTTTAGAATTTCTAAATAGTTTATATGAATATAAAAAATATATTAATTTTAAATTTATAATTGATGACATAAAAATGCATTATGAAGAAAAAGAAAAATATAAAAAAATATATGAAGAAACGAAAAAGAGAATTAGTGCAAATGAAAAAAAACTTAGAAAATTAAATAAAAAAGCTTTATGGCATAGTAAATTTGGAAAAAAAGAAATAAAACAATCAGCAGAACAAAATCAAATGATTGAAGAACTAAAAAGAGAGTATAAACAGCTAGATTTAAATAAGTTCTATAATAAAATTTATACTAATTTAAATGAAAATTCAACAATATATGAAGCATTAAAACTAGCTAATTCTTATTACTACTATTTGGCTATGTGTATGATAGAAAACAATAAAACTATAACACAAGATAAAATAGATGAGCAAATTGAAAAATTGAATGAATTTATAAACAATCCAAATAATAATATAATTAATAATTTAACATTATTAGATGAAAAAGATATTGCAATGATAATTAAGGATCGATATAGATTACTTAGTTTCAATATAGATAAAGAAGATTTTAGCATGAAAAATGTTGAGAGCTTAATTTCAATATTAGGAAATATTGAAAAAAGTTTTTGCTTGAAAAAAACTGGATTAGAAGTACAAGAGATTGAAGAAATACTAAAAATAAAAGAGGTTTTAAAGATAAAATAGATTTACTATAAATACGGAGAATTTCTAATGAAAAAAATAAATAAAAGAAAAATAGTAATATTAATTATTTTAATTCTAATGTTGATTATACAAATAAAAGCATTTACCGATTCAAGAGCAAGTAAGCTAACCAATATAACCGCAAATATTATAGATACAAGCGGTATATTAAGTGATGAAATTTATATGTTGCAAGCTGTAAATGAAGGAGAAAGTGGTACAGTTATAACTCTTCCATCAGTGGTAAATGAAAAGAAAATAGAAAAATATTTAGTAGAAACAAAATTAATTCAGAAAACAGAAGAAAATGAAGAAAAAAATACAATTCAAAATATAGAGCAAACACAAGAGACTAGTACAAGTGAGATAATTGAAAATAACGAAAAAATAAATGTGCAAGAAAAACTACCAGGAGAAAAAATATATTTAACAGAAGAAGAATTAAAAAATGAACAAATTGAATTAAAAGCAGTATATGAAACAAAACAAAAAAATAATCAATTATTATATAATAAAGTATTAGAAAATGTAACACAAGAACATAAAATAACAATAGTTGGATTTATGCCAGTAGAAGCTCAAATTAAGATTCAAAAAGTAGACATAGAAGAGGTTACACCCAAATTAGTTAAACATATGAAAGAAAAAACAACTATAAGAGCAGCATATGATATAAAGCTAATAGTAGAAGAACAAGAATTTGAACCAAATCAATTTGACGAAGATGTGCAGGTAACAATATCAGGAATAACAATAACAGAAGAGGAACAATATAAGGTAATACATATAGATGATGAAAATCAAACAGAAGAAGTAAAAGAAATTGAAGTTCAAGAAGACAGAGTAATATTTAGCGCAAATAAATTTTCAACTTATGCAATACTTGGAGAACCAGCTCAATTAGCGCTAGAGGTTGAAGAAACAACAAGTTCTGAATTCAATGCTCAAAATGTATGGGATGGAAATACAGTCTCTACGACATTTAGTTGGGGAGAAGGAACACAAGAGAAGCCATATTTAATCGCTGATGGTGATGAACTTTCATATTTAGCTCAACAAGTAAATAACGGAACAACATTTGAAGGAATTTATTTTCAATTAGCTTCAGATATTGATTTAGGAAATAATGAATGGAAACCTATTGGAACAACAGAAAATTCATTTAGAGGAATTTTAGATGGAGCAGGTCATACTATTGCAAATGCCAAAATAACTATTTCAACTTTACCAGAACAAAACTATGACTCTTATGGAATTTTTGCAAGCATTGGAGGAGGAAATTCAAGAAGTATAATAAGAAATTTAGAATTAACCTCAATAAAAATAGACATAACAGCAAGTGGATCAACTGGCGAATGGTGGAGACAAGATGAAGAAGGAATAAGAATAGGATGTTTAACAGGATCTTTATACAAAAATGCTAATATAGAAAATGTAATAGTTTCAAATAGTACAATAACAGATACAAACGAAATTCAAGTATATAATTACCAATTTCAATTTGCAGTAGGAGGTGTTGTAGGATATATAACAAATACTTCTTCAAGTGATACTGATCCAGGAGCAAATAATAGATATATAATAAACAATTGTTATTCTAATGTTCAAATAACATTAGATTCAACAGCAACTGTAAGCTCTGGCTGGTTCTCAAGAGATGGTAGAGGACAGTACCATACTGGTGGAATAGTCGGAACGATTCGTTCACAACCAGTTTGGCCAACAAATTGCTTATATGACGGGCAAATTCAAGCAAATGGATATATAGGACCAATTTTTGCTGCATTAATAAATAATACAAGTTATTCATCATCAAGTGGATTTCAGGCTATATGGAATGGTAATGATGCTGGGAATTTAACTACAAACAATGCATATTATACCAATTATTCAGCAGCAGGAACAACATTTACACAGACTGTAACATCAGGAAGTTCTACAGCAAGAAAAAGTAATAGTAGCAATAATGTAGGATATGTACAAGGTGTTAACAAAGGTAGTTATACTACCGATATGTCAGCTATTCTAGACATATTTAATGGAAATATAACAACTAGTAATAAATACTTAACATGGCTATATGAAAACAATGTATTTGCATTTAAAGAAAGATTAACAACTACAAAAACAGAACCAGCACAATTTACTTATAAAATAATAGTAAATGACCCATATCAAATAGGCAACTATGATATGACATGGTATAAAAACGGAATTGAAGATACTAGTATTCAAGGTAATACATATGTATGGACTCCTAATTATGAGCAAGATGAAGACATGGTAGTAATTACAAATGATGGAAACTATTATGCAATAACTAAATTTGTGATTAAAAAAATACATGTTGATATTGTATTTGATGTAAATAAAAACGATAATAGTGTAACGGCAACTTTAACTGGAGAAGGAATGAAATATACTTCTGTTAGTGATTATATTTTTCAATGGTATAGGGCAGACTTATCAGGTGAAGGTGGAGCAATACAAGGTGAAACATCACTTACATTAGATAATTTAGAAGAAGGTATTGATTACACACTTATTGCTACAAATACAGTAATACCACAACTATCTACTCAAAATACATTTACATATGGAGACAGAACGGTAATTTTTGTAGACTATAGCAATGGAAATAATAATAATGACGGGTACACAGAAGAAACTGCTGTCAGAAGTTTAAGCACAGCATATTCAAAACTTGATAGTGGAGGTACAAGAAATAGTAATGTAATAGTTATAATTGGGACATATAATGACACGTCATTATCATTTTTCAATTCTCAAACCTCATCAACATATGCTAAAGCTGTTACTATAACAGGAAAATATAGAAACAAAGATTATAATGCAATTTTAAGATTTGGGGCAAGAAGTGATTATTATAGGTTCTTAACGGCAGATCTTACATTTCAATATATAGAGTTAAATGGTGGAGGAACCAATAACTCAATGTATTTTATCTTGCAAGGAAATAGTTTAACTATTGGTGAACAAGTAACAATGGTAAATTATCAAGATGCAAATTCAGACCAAGGATTAATAGGAGAGAACAATGCACCAGCATTTCATGTTTTTGCGGGTTGGTATCAATACAATAAAACAAAATTGCCAAATAATGATTCAGAATTAATAATAAAAAGTGGAACATATGGAAGAATAGTTTTGGGAGGAACACCAGGAACATCAAGTGGATTAAATCAAACAACATCACATAACTTTATGGGCTCATCTATGGATGATTCATTTAAAGTATCTGTAACAATAGATATAAAAAATAGTACCACAGCATCAGAATATGATTATGATGTTAACCTATTAGTTGGAGGATCTGCAAGTGGAAACAATTATTCAAGAGTAACAGAAACTATAAAAAACGGAAAAATTGGTAGAGTACTGGGAGGAAGTATAGGAGATTCTAGTAGTAGACCCAATAATTGGAGATATCCAATAAACACATTTTTAGGAGAAACTACAATTAATGTATTAGGAGGAAGTATAGCAGAATTATATGGTGGATGTTTAGGTAGAAACATGGATATAGTAGGATATCCAAATGCCACAGGAAATACATGTGATTCGTATTTTTACGGAACTGTTAATATAAATATAGAAGGCGGAGATGTAACAGGAAATATTTATGGAGCAGGAGCAGGAGGAGTAACAGGATATAGTAACAATTCATCAGACCCATATAAAACATATGGTCAAGATTTTGAAACTTCTGTAAATATAAACATAACAGGTGGAACAATTACAGGAAATATCTATGGAGGAGGATATGGATATACAGAATATTTAAATAGAAATGTAACAGCAGATGATGGTGGAGCTTTATATGGAGATAGCTATATAATCATAGATGGAAACCCAATAATAAAAGGAAATATATATGCAGCAGGATGCGGATATAATTTTACAAATAAACCAGAACTTGCACAAATGACTGGAACAAGTAATATAGAAATAAAAGGAACACCAACAATCGAAGGAAAAATATTTGGAGCAGGACAAGGAATTTCAGGGTTTGAAGAAATGGCTAAATTAATTGGAAATTCAAATATAAAAATCGAGAGTGATTTAGCAACAGAAGTATATGGTGGAGGAAATATTTCTAAAACACAAGGAAATACATATATTAATATAGAAAATGGAATACATACAGGAGACATCTATGGAGGTGGAAACTTAGGAAGTATTGAAGGAACTACAAATGTTAATGTAATAGGAGGAACACAAAAAAAGGTTTTTGGAGGTGGAAACCAAGCAGAAGTTACAAATTCAATTGTCACAATAACTGGAGGAATAGTAGAAGAAGTATATGCAGGTGGAAAAAATGAAGGAGGAACAACAAATTCTACTAGCACTAATATAAAAGGAGGAATAATTACCAATATATATGGTGGTGGTGACAAAGCAACATCAATAACTTCTAATATAAAGGTCACAGAAGGAACAATAACAAACATATTTGGAGGAGGAAATCAAGCAGGAGTTACGACAACTAATATAGAAACAAAAGGAGGAAATATAGGAACAATATTTGGTGGCTCTAATATAAGTGGTAATGTAGAAGAAAGTTTTATAATTACAAATGACTCTGAAATTATTGAATACACTATAGGTACAGTATATGGAGGAAACAACCTAGGAGGAATGACAACAACAACAAATATTACAATTAATGGTGGTGGAGCTAATAACATATATGGTGGTGGAAACCAAGCAATTACGAATGAAACAAATGTATATATAAATGGAAAAGTAAGCAAAAATGTATTTGGAGGAGGAAATCAAGCAGGAGTAGAAACCAGTACAAATTTACACTTAGTAGGTGCAGAAGTAGGAGACAATGTATATGGTGGTGGAAATGAAGGAACAGTTACTCAAAATACATATGTATATGTTAAAAATTCAAAATTAGAAAATAGTTTATATGCAGGAGGAAATGGAGTTTCAGCTGTAGTTTATGGAAATACCAATTTAACAATGGAGGGAGAAAATCAAATAACTAATAGTGTATTTGGAGGAGGAAATCAAGCAGCAACTGGAACCGAGACTAACAATAATTCTCAAAGCACAGTCAATATAGTAGGTGGAAATATTGGAAAAAACGTATATGGAGGAGCAAATACATCAATAGTTTATGGAAAAACTCAAACCAATATAGGATATGATGCAGTAGGAAATAATAACTTAGAGATAGGAGATATTAAAATTGAGGGAACTGTATTTGGTGGAGGGGAAGCAAATGCTTCAGGAAGCGAAATATATGACTTTGAGTTTATAAGTGTAACTGTAGGAATTGATATACAAATAAATGGAAACAGACATGAAAACTTTGCAATTTTAGGAAGTATATTTGGTTCAGGAAATGCATCTAGTACAAGTGGAACAAGTTATATAACAATTAAAAATTATGGAACTCCTAATAAGCCACAAAGTAATGTTTCTCTACAAAGAACAAATTGTGCAACAATAATAAATTCGGCTATTTCGCTATCAGGTGCAACAGATAGGACAAATGAGTATTCAGGAACATTTTTCTCAATAAGTCGAGTAGATCAGGTTAAATTGAAAAACAACTCAGTATTATATTTATGTAATGGTGCAAACTTACTTACAAAACTAGATAGTCTAGTTGACGAAAATGGTGTAGAAGTAAAAGGAACTGTAACAATAGACGAAGAAACAGGGGTAATATCTAAAAATGTAGATAATAGAATATATATGTTAGAGGGGAAAAATTTAAATGTAGCTTTAAATGAGAAGGCAACATTATATGGACAAGTACATGGAATGTTTTTCTTAGGATTATTTACAAACAGAAATAATCCTAGTACAAGTACAGGATTATATCATAATGGATATAATAATGGAGATCAAATAACAAATGAAGGAACTTTTGTATCTAATTCTTATGTAATGGCAGAACATTTAACTAATCCAGAGCATGATATTAAAGTAGATGGCTTTTATACAAATTACAATGAAGAAGGTAATATAAAAGTAGACTACGTAAAACCAACACCAGATGCTGATATTTATTATATGTGGATTGTAGGAAAAGAGATGGAGGTTAAAGTATTCCCAATAGAGATGGTAGCTTCTAAATATGCGACTTTAGGAACTTATGAATTAGCTTTAGCTGGATTTGCAGATCCAAACATTAAATTTACAATATCTGGATTTTCATCTGGACTTATAAATGAAGTATCATTAGTAGATCCAAGTTTAATAGAATCAGTTGAACTAGATGAAGAAAAAGCAAATACACAGTTTGGATTATTAATGAAAACAGGAAATATGGGGTGGCAGACAAAAGGAAAAACCACATTTTTAACACAAGATGGTGGAAAATATGTTGGAACAACTAATTATAATTCAGATAACACAAATTATACTCCAGTATTAAATTTCTGTTTTTATCATTCACAAAATCTTACAAAAAAACAAGCATTAGGAGAAGTTAAAATAAGACTCCAAGTTATGACACCAATAGATGATTTAAATTATAAAATTTCATATATAGATATAGATATTACTTTATCAACAGCATTATTCCAAGATGATTACTATGAAGCTGCAATTACACCAGGACAAGAATTTGGATTATTTACAACTACTGATACAACAATAACAAGTACTAGTGCCTTTTCAATATATTGTTCTTTATTATTACGAGACTTTTCGGAAAGAGACTATAGTGAACAATACCAAAATTATAATAGAGTTTTAGTATCAAGAAACTCAAAAAATGAACCATATGTATTTCCAAAAAACACAAAATTAACAATGCTAGATATGGCAACAGATCAATACTATTATTATATAGTAACACAAGAGGATGTAAATAATAATAAATACATATATTCACTATCAGACTTTATTGCAATGGGAAGTAATGATAATAAATTCAATGAGAATGCAATGTTTGCTAATTATTACAATTCAAATGAAGATTTAATTTATGAGAATTTTATATTTCACGTAAATTTTGCAGAAAGTGGCATAACTGAAAATATAGTGGACAATTCCTTATTAATGGAACTAAGAGATGAAGAAGATCAAACAATAATAGGAGTGTTAGGAATTCAAAGAGAAAACATTATTTACACAATATTTTGCGAAAAAGATGCAACAATAAAAGTAGATGCAACAATAGAACCTGAAATAGTTTATTTAGGGAAGCCAATTAATTTGAATGTAACTACTACATTTACACAAGAAATAATAGGAACAAAAACAATTTATGACACACACTATTTTGATAAAAAGTTAGGAATAAAAATAAGTTTCTATGATAGTAATGGAAATCGCGTAAATAATGACAGTCTATTAGGAGTAAATTTCGAATTAGATGGAAAATTATATTATCCAAGAATAGATGGAACAACTAGAATAAGTATTGCAGATAAAGTAACAGATGTATTAGCAAAAATAAAAATAAATACACAAAATAATACAACACTTGCAACAGGGGACTATAAGATAAGAATTGAATCATTTGGTTCTTCAGACGGTATTTATTATGGGTTAATAGCATCAGATATGGTTGAAGTAGATGTCAAAATTATTAACTTTGCATATGGGCTAAAAGTAATAACTCCAGATAAAGCAAAAATTATAAATCACGAAACTGGAGAAACAGCAAGTGGAAGTAATTCACTTTCAACAACTTTAAAATATTCATCATCACTAAGTAATCCTAATATAGCAGTTTCACTATATAGAAGAGACTATTCAGATGTATTTTCACTAAATTATACGATAGTAGATTTAAAAGACTATGTAACAACAAGTTTAACACCAACAAAGAGAGAAAAAGAATATGAAGTTTCAACAAAGCCAGTAGAAAGTATAACATATTTCTTATTGTTAAAACCAAACTTAGTTACAGGTACATATAAATTAGTATATAAACTATATGATGGAGATACCTATGTTGGTGAAGCTTATGAGTATTTTATTATAAAATAATTAAGAGGTAAAAATGAAATACGATTTAGAGTCAATAAATAGAAGAAAAGAAAAAGCAAAAATGGCTAAAAAAGTTATTGAAATAATTGCTATTATATTGATTTATAACATTATTTTAATTGTTATTTCATCTGAACACAACATTGGTTTTAACAATATATTCGGTTATAAAGCATATATAATTAAAACAAATAGCATGGAACCAACAATTAATATTAATGATGTGATTATAACTAAAAAAGTAAAAGACGATGAAATAAAAGTACATGATATAATAACATTTATACAAGATGGAGAGGTTATCACTCATAGAATTACAAAAATAGACAATGATGATAGTAAAATAAAATTTACAACAAAAGGTGATAATAATAATATAGAAGATACATTTAAAATTACTTATGACAGCATAGAGGGAAAACACATTTTGACAATACCATATTTAGGAATTCTAGTACAAATACTACAAAACAAGATAATATTTTTAATAATATTATTAATAATATTGATATTTATGTTTATAGGAATGCAAAGGCAAGAAAAGAAGGAATATAGGAGAGAAAAGAAAAAAATTGAAGATAACAAAAAAGAAAGAAATTAATTTTAGAAAAATATTGTTAAACTGTTTATATGTAATTATTTGTTTTGGAATTTTATTTAATATAATATTTTTATTAACTACAACTATAAATAAAAATGATTATTTTGAAGTATTTGGAATAAGTTTTTTCTGCATGAAAAATGATTTGATGGAAGAAGATATAAATGAAAATGATTTAGTTATAGTAAAAAAAGTAGATGAAAAAGAATTAAAAGAAGGAGATATTATTGCTTATAAGATTAATAACAAAACAAGGATAAACAAAATTATAAACAAAGAAAAAGAATATACTACAAAATCTAATAAAAACTATTACCCTGATATTGAAAAAGTGACAAACAATCAGATTATTGGAAAGAAAGTAGTAAATATACATTTCCTGGGAATAGTGCTAGAAATATTGCAATCAAAAATAACAAGTGTTTTTATCTTTTTATCTTTACTTTTAAAGTTTAGCTATAATAATTACATTTATAAAAAGAAAAAACAAAGAGCTATAAAGAAAAAACAAATAGATAAAATAAAATATTAGAAACAAAGGAATGAGTTCTGTAAATTGCAGAGTTCATTCCTAAAAATATCCTAATATAAACTTAATCAAAAGGTGTTTAACTTTTTTAGTGCACTTCAAATAACTCTCTCTTTATAGATAAAAATATTTATAATATTATACAAATTAATCCACCACTACCTTCATTTACAATTCGTTCTAAAGTTTCTTGAAGTTTAGCTTGAGCCTCATCAGGCATTTTAGAAAGTTTAGTTTGCAATCCTTCATTAACAAGCTCATGCAAGCTCTTTCCAAAAATATTTGAAGACCAAATTTGTTTTGGATCATTTTCAAACTCTGAAAGTAAGTAATTTACAAGTTCTTCAGACTGTTTTTCTGAACCAACAATTGGAGAAACTTCGGTTTCAATATTAGCTCTAATCATATGTATAGAAGGAGCTGTTGCATGTAATTTTATACCAAACCTAGAACCTTGTTTAACCATTTCAGGTTCATCTAAAACAAGTTCATCAATTGAAGGAGTTACAATTCCATAGCCTTTAGCATTTACTTCTTCTAAAGCATATGCAACTTTATCATATTTCTTTTTAGCTTCTGAAAGAGATGAAATTGTAGAGAATAAATCTCCCTCATTAGCTATTGAGACACCTGTCATTTCAGAAAGTACTCTATAGAATAATTCCTCTCTAACACTAATAGTAACACAAACATTTCCATTTCCTAGCATAATGTCAGTTGGAGTAGCAGAAGTTATTACTTCTGATGATACAAGTGCGTTTGTACAAGCATTTATTTCTTTTAAAACACTTACATCTTTAAAAGCCTCTTTTATTTCTTGGAATATTTGAGTTTTTAAAGGATGAGTAAAATCTAATCCGTCTACCCATTTTGGAAGATTAATAGAAATTTGTTCAATTGGAAATTCATATAAAACTTTTGAGAATATATTATTAATATCATCTATTGAAAGTTCTTCACAATTTAAAGGGATTACCTGCACATTATACTTAGTAGTTAATGAGGCGGCAAGGCTTAGAGTTTCAGGAGCATTTGGATTATTAGAGTTAAGTAATATTATAAAAGGTTTATGAAGTGATTTTAACTCAGAAACTACACGCTCTTCAGCAATTACATAATCTTCTCTTGGAATATCTGTTATTGACCCATCAGTTGTAACGACAATTCCAATAGTAGAATGTTCTTCAATTACCTTTTTGGTTCCAATCTCAGCAGCTTTTTCAAAAGGAATTTCTTCTTCAAACCATGGCGTTTTTACCATTCTAGGCATATCATCTTCCAAATATCCTATTGCATTATCAACTAAATATCCAACACAATCTACCAACCTGGTTTTCAGTTTTAAATTATTATCGATAGTTATTTCAATAGCCTCATTTGGAACAAATTTTGGCTCAGTAGTCATTATAGTACGACCACCTGCACTTTGTGGGAGCTCATCTTTAGCTCGTTCTTTTTTATATTCATTTTCGATGTTTGGAATTACCAGCAAATTCATAAATTTTTTTATAAAAGTGGATTTACCAGTTCTTACAGGACCAACAACTCCGACATATATATCACCATCGGTCCTTTTGGCTATATCTTGATATAAATTCAAGTTTTCCATTAAAATACCTCCTTATTATTTGAGAACATTTACTCAGAAGTTTGTACCATAAACTTTTATTAATATATATGGATTAATTCTTGAGAATATGACAAAAATTAAAAAGCTTGCCAAATTAAAATGTATATGATAGAATAACTTCATCCAATTTCATATAATATATTATAATGTTTAGAGAAAGGACAGAAGTAAAAATGGATAGAACACAAGAAACTATAGAAACTTTAAGAAAGTACAAACAAGAACACATTATAAGATTTCTAGAAAAATTGAATAAAGAAAAACAAGATAATTTAATAAAACAAATACAAGGAATTAATTTTGAGCAAATAACAGAATTATATAACAACACAAAACAAAAAATACAATTTAAAGAAAGCAAAATAGAACCCTTGAGCTATTTAGACAAGTCAAAGCTTACTAAAAATCAAAAAGAACAATTTGATAAATTAGGAGAGGAAACTATTAAAGCAGAAGAATATGCAGTTGTTACTATGGCCGGAGGACAAGGAACAAGACTAGGGCATAAAGGACCAAAAGGAACTTTTAAGCTAGATGTATACGGAAAAGGAAAATTTTTATTTGAAATATTAGCAGACAATTTAAAAGAGGCTAATAAAAAATTTGGAGTTACAATTCCATGGTATATAATGACAAGTAAGGAAAATAATGCAGAAACAATTGATTTTTTAGAAAAAAATAACTATTTTGGTTATGATAAGAATCTTGTAACAATATTTACACAAAGTGAACTACCATTAGTAGATGAGCAAGGAAAATTACTAATAAGTAAAGATTTTAGAATAAAACAAGCATCAGACGGAAATGGAGGAACATATTCTTCATTAAGAGCAAGTGGATGTTTGGCAGATATGAAAAAAAGAGGTATCAAATGGATTTTTATAGGATCTGTAGATAATGTATTATTAAAAATGGTAGATATAACATTATTAGGAATGGCAAAGAGTAAAAATGTTCAAATAGCTTCTAAATCAGTTGCAAAAGCAAATCCTTATGAAAAAGTAGGAGTCTTCTGCAAAATAAATGGTCATCCAAAAGTTATAGAATATACAGAATTACCAACATCAATGGCAGAACAACGAGATAAAAACGGAGAATTAAAATATGGAGAGTCTCATATAATGTGTAATTTATATACTATAGAGGCATTAGAGAAAATTAGCAAAGAACCATTAATATACCATAGTGCACACAAAAAAAATTCCTATTTAGATGAAGATGGAAAAGAAATCATTCCAGAAGAACCAAACTCTTACAAATTTGAAGCTTTCATTTTTGATGCATTTGAGTTTTTTGATGATATAGCAATTCTTCGCGGAACACGTGAAGATGACTTTGCACCTGTAAAAAACAAAGATGGAGTAGATAGCCCAAAAACTGCTAAAGAACTTTATGAAAAGTTCTGGAATAGACAGGTCTAAGACGCACAACGTGCATAAAAATAAATAAAAAAAGAATATATAACTATTAAGTAAAAGCATGATTTAAGTAAAAAATTTACCCACATAAATTATAGCCTACAAAATAGATATATATTCTTTTTTTGTGTTAAATCATTACATTGATTGGTTACCAGGTATAAAGTAATCAATAACGCCATAAATTAATGCACCAATTATTGCTGCCATCCATGAAATCGTATAACCTGCTACAAAGAATTGAGTAACATATAATGTTACAGCAGCTAAAGCAAAACCTACGAATCCTTTACCAAAAGGACTAGCATGTAAACCAGTAAATTTAACAATTAAGTAATCCATAATTGTTAAAACTATCGCAGCTATGGCCAAAGTCCAAATGTTACTTATATGGAAACCAGGTGTAAAGAAAGCAGTTATAGCCAAAACTATAGCGGCACCAACTAATCTGCCAACTATTTGCCAAACTGTACTTGTACCAGTGTTAGTATTACCCTGAGTATTTGCCATGATACGAAACCTCCTTTTTGTTTATACTAAATTTATTAAAAGTAAATAAATACAAGGTTACAAAATTATTATTTACAATAAAAAATTATTTATGCAAATTAATATGAATAAATAAACTGAAATTGTAAAAAATAAGCTTGCAAAGGAGAAAATTAGATGTTAATAACTTTTTTTAGAGCAATAGTTTTATACATAATAGTTTTAATTGTTATGAGATTAATGGGGAAACGCGAAATAGGTCAACTTCAGCCATTTGAACTTGCAATATCAATTATGATTGCGGACTTAGCTTCAATACCAATGACAGAGATTGGAATTCCAATAACAAATGGAATAATACCAATATTAGGATTGCTTGTTATGCATTTGATAATTTCTATAATAAACCTAAAAAGTAATAGAGCAAGAGAAATAATTTGTGGAAAGCCAAGAATTTTAGTGTACAGAGGAAAGATAGATGAAAAAGCATTAAAAAAGGAAAGATTTTCTATAAATGAGTTGCAAGAAAAATTAAGAAGCAATAATATAATGAATTTAGGAGATGTTGAATTTGCAATATTAGAGACGAGTGGAGAAATAACAGTTGTTCAAAAACCAAATAAAAGAAACACAATTCCAGAAGATTTTGGAATAATGCCTGAATATGAAGGATTATCATATGATTTAATAGTAGATGGAAAAACAATGACAGACAATTTACAAAAAATTGGAAAGAATTATGAATGGCTTAGAAAACAAGTAGAAAAATTTGGATTAAAGCCAAATGAAGTATTAGTGGCAACTATAGATGGAAGAGGACAATTTTTTTGCCAAAAAAGAGAAAAATAAATGCAGCAAGGAGGAAAATAATGCTTAAAGAAATAATTATTTCAATAATGATAATAGTTATCATATTTTCATTAGATTTTTTAACGAGAAGTTATACTGATGAAAGCATTAAACAAACAACTATTATGTTGGATAGCCTAAAAGAAAAAATAAAAAATGGCGAAGACAGTACTAATAAAAATATAGAAGAATTAATAGATAGTTGGTGGAATAAGAGAAAAAAACTATCATATTTTATAGAACATGATGAATTAGAAAAAGTAGATACAAATTTAACAAATCTAAAAAGTTATATTGAAGTGAGTGATTATGATATGGCTATCAATAGTATAGATGAAGTTAAATATATATTAGAACACATAAAACAAAAGAATTCTTTTAGTTTAGCTAATGTGTTTTAAGTTAAGCACTTGAAGCCATATCAAAAAATGAAGCAAGGATTTATATTTTTTCCAATTCTTTTTTTAAAATTTCTTTATTAGTATTCTGCATTTCTAGTAAGGGCAATCTAGGTGCTCCAAAATTAAAACCAATCATTGAAAGTGCGGCTTTAACTGGTATAGGGTTGACTTCACAAAATAGAGCTTTAATTAAAGGAATAGATTTTAATTGCAGATTAATTGCTTTATTAATATTACCTTCAAAAAAACTATCAACCATATCGCATACAAGTTTTGGCTTTACATTTGATAAAACAGAAATAACTCCTTTTCCTCCAAGTGAAAGAACAGGCAAAATCTGGTCATCATTTCCAGAATAAATAGATAAATCATATCCACATAGATGTGCAATTTCAGCAACTTGTGATAAATTACCACTTGCTTCTTTAATAGCAACAATGTTATCAATTTTAGAAAGTTCTAGACAAGTTTTAGGTAAAATATTTAATCCAGTTCTTCCGGGAACATTATATAATATTATAGGTAAATTTACTTGTTTTGCAATTGCAGAGTAGTGGGAAATTAGTCCTTCTTGAGTAGTTTTATTATAATAAGGAGTTACTACTAAAAGACCAGTTGCCCCAAGTGCTTCAGCTTTTCTTGACATTTCTATTGCTTGAATAGTATTATTAGAACCTGTTCCAGCAATGATTGGTACTCTTCCACTAGAAGTTTCTATGGCACATTTTATAGTATCTATTTTTTCTTGAATTGTCATAGTACTGGCTTCACCAGTGGTACCACAAACAATTAGAGCATTCACTCCATTAGAAATTTGAAATTCAATTAATTTTTTAAATTCTTTAAAATTCACTCCATTTTCAGAAAAAGGCGTAGATATCGCAGTACCACAACCTGTAAATAAAATTTCTTTCATATTAAAATTCATTCCTTTACAATTAATTTTTTAAAATAAGTTTTTCTAGAATTTGAACAGCATTACTAGCAGCACCCTTTCTAATATTATCAGCAACCACCCAAAGATTTAGGCCATTTTCAACACTAAAATCTCTTCTGATTCTTCCAACTAAAACTTTATCTTGACCAGTTGCAAGAGTCGCAAGAGGATAAATATTTTCATTGGGATTATCTAAAACAATAACTCCTGTTGAGGATGACAAAAGTTCTTTTACTTCAGATAGTTCAAAAGGTTTATCAAATTCTATATTTATTGATTCACTATGACTATTTTCAACAGGAACTCTGACAGCTGTTGCTGTTATTTTTAAATCGGGTTTGTGCAAAATTTTTTGGGTTTCATTAATCATTTTTAATTCTTCTTTTGTATAACCATCATCAGAAAATGTGTCAATATGGGGAATACAATTATTATAAATAGGATGAGCAAATTTTTTAGGAGGAAGATTTTTTATACCATTTTCTAAATCGATTAAACCTTGTCTACCAGCACCAGAAACAGCTTGATATGTGGAATATATAACTCTTTTTATGTTATATTTATTATCTAATGGTTTTAAAGCAACAACAGCTTGTATAGTAGAACAATTAGGGTTTGAAATTATTCCATTATTAGGAAAAAGATCTTCTGGATTAACTTCTGGAACAACTAAAGGAACGTCTTTTTTCATTCTAAAGGCACTACTGTTATCAATAACTGTACAACCTTTTGATACAGCAATAGGTGCGAAGTGTTTTGCAGTATCACCTCCAGCTGAAAAAATTGCAAAATCGAAACCACTATCAAAAGAGGTATCTTGCAGTTCTTCTAAAATATATTCCTGATTTAAAAATTTTAATTTGTTGCCAGCAGATTTTTTGGAACAAAACAAATTATATTCAGTATTTGGAAAATTCTTTTCTTCTAGAACCTTAAGTATAGTTCTACCAACTAAACCAGTAGCACCTACTATTGCTAATTTGATTCTTTTATGCATTTTTAGCCTCCTTAAAATAAATTTATATATTATATTATAAGAGATAAAAAAAGTTTAAAAAATATTGAAAAAAATATGTGTATTTTGTTATAATATAATTATTATATGAGAAGGGGAAATAAAATGATAGAAAAAATTAAAAATTTGAAAAATATCAAAAATTTAAAAGAGTTAAATAATTTGCCATTAGTCATAATATTAATAATAGTCATTGTAATTGCAGTTGTTTTTAGTATTGTAAAAGCTCAAAAGTCAGAAAAAACAAATGCCAGTACTAATGTAAGTGATGTAAATATACAAGACCAAACAGATGATGCAGAAGAAAACCAAGAAGAAATAATATTTGAGGAAAATGTTCAAGAAATAGTAGACGAAACCGAGGAAGAGGAAGAAAATGCTGACGCAAAATATTTTATAAGAGTGAATTATGGACAAAATGTTGTAACAATATATACAAAAGATTCTAATGGTGAATACACAGTGCCATATAAAGCTATGGTATGTTCAACAGGAACTGCAACACCAAGAAGTGGAACATATGCAATGCCAAGTGGTAATAATTCTAGAGGTACATGGGGATTAATGATAGGAAATGTATGGGCACAATATTTTACAAGAATAAAAGGAAGTATTTTATTCCATTCAGTACCTTATACAGAAAGAAATAAATGGTCTTTAGAATACTGGGAATACGACAAACTAGGAACAGCGGCATCAGCTGGTTGTATACGTTTAACAGTACAAGATGCAAAATGGATATATAATAATTGTCCATCAGGAACTAAAGTGGAATTTTATACTGATTCTGATCCAGGACCACTTGGAAAACCAAGTGCACAAAAAATTTCAGAAGAGTATGAAGTTAGAGGATGGGATCCAACAGATCCAGATTCAAACAACCCATGGAAAACATATGACCCAAATAAAAAGCAGGAAGAAAACAATATACCAGTAGAGCCAACACCAGAGCCAACACCGGTGCCAGAACCAACACCAGAGCCAACGCCAGAGCCAGAACCAGAGCCAGAACCAGAGCCAGAACCAACGCCAGAGCCAGAACCAACACCAGAACCAGAGCCAGAACCAACACCAGAGCCAACGCCAGAACCAGAGCCAGAACCAGAGCCAGAGCCAGAGCCAGAGCCAGAACCAGAACCAGAACCAGAACCAACACCAGAACCAGTAGAATCAGTTATTTTGTAAACCAAAGAATTATAAAGCACTTGAAAAAAATTAAATTATATAGTATAATATCAAAAGTTAATAAATTTTATTAAGAGTGGACGAGAGAATCGGCTTTATGACTCCACAGCAACCTGTAAAACACAAGGTGCTAAAACCGACAAAGCAGAGCTTTGAATAATAAAGAAACTTGTTTATTTAAACCTTTGCTCACGAAGCAGAGGTTTTTCTATTATATAAAAATAAATTTTATAATTAAATTATAAAAAATAATGAACCATTTTAGGGAGGAAGAAAATGAAAAATTATTATTTCACATCAGAAAGTGTAACAGAAGGTCATCCAGATAAATTATGTGATTCAATTTCAGATGCCATATTAGATGAATGTTTAAAACAAGATTCCAATTCAAGAGTAGCAATAGAAACTTTTGCAACAAATGACACAATTACAATTGCAGGACAACTCACAACTACAGCAGAAATAAATGTTGAGAAAATTGTAAGAAACAGAATAAAGGAAATAGGTTTTGATAATAAAGAAGTAGATATAGATTATAGAAATTGCAAAATATTAATAAACATAACAAAGCAAAGCCCAGATATAGCACTAGGTGTCGATGTTGGAGGAGCAGGAGACCAAGGAATAATGTTTGGATATGCTTGTGATGAAACGAAAAACTATATGCCTTATGCAATAGATATGGCACACAAATTATCTAAAAGATTAACCACTGTACGAAAAAAGGGAATAGTACCATTTTTACGACCAGATGGAAAGACACAAGTTACCGTGGAATATGAGGATGACAAGCCAAAAAGAATAGAAACAATACTTATATCTACACAACATTTAGATTCTGTTACAACAGAAGAGGTAAGAAGTGCAGTAATTGAAAATGTAATAAAGGCAGTTATACCTGAAAATATGATAGATGATAAAACAAATATATATGTAAATCCAACAGGGAGATTTGTAATAGGCGGACCTTTAGGAGACACTGGATTAACAGGTAGGAAAATAATTGTTGACACATATGGAGGTTATAGCAGACATGGAGGAGGAGCGTTTTCAGGAAAAGATGCAAGTAAAGTAGATCGTTCAGCAGCTTATATGTTAAGACATATTGCTAAAAATATAGTTGCAAATGGATATGCAAAAAAATGTGAAATACAAGTAGCATACGCGATAGGAATGAAAGAACCACTTTCAATATGTGTAAATACTTTTGGAACAGGTACAAAATCAGAAGAAGAATTAGTACAAATGATAAAAAATAAATTTGACTTAACACCAACAGGAATTATAAATTACTTGCAATTAAAACAACCAATCTATTCACAAACTACAAATTATGGCCACTTTGGAAAAGAAAATCTGCCATGGGAAAAAATTATAAAAATGTAAATAAAAATTTATATAAAAAGAAACTATTCTCAAAATAAAATTTGAAAATAGTTTCTTTTATGTGCAATAATGAATCAATTATTTTTTTACAAAATATGCACAGTCAGAAGTAGAAGAAACTTTACCAGTAACAACTAATTCATAATTACATTTCCCATCTTTTTGATAAATACAATTTGAAGTACAATTTATATTTGTCAAAAATATCACCTCAAAAAGTAGTATAACAAAAAAATACAAAAATATGCAAAAACATTTTTAAGTTAACTTATTTTCTGAAGTATAAGTTTGACAATATTTGCTAATAGTACAAGTTTTACAACTAGGTTTTATTGCCTTGCAGGTATTTCTGCCATGCCAAACTAAAAGATGATTTATATATTTTAAATCTTTGTTATCAAATAATTTTAATAAATCTTGCTCAATTTTCTCAGGATCAGAATTATTAGATAAACCTAGTTTATTCGAAATTCGTTTAGCATGAGTATCAATAGCAATACCATTTGCAATTCCGAAAACTTCAAGTAAAACAACATTTGCAGTTTTTCTTCCTACTCCGGGAAGCGTTAAGAGCTCATCCATAGTTGAAGGAACATCTCCATTAAAATCTTTTAAAACTTTTTTGGCACATGCTTTAATATTATTTGCCTTATTTCTATAAAACCCGCAAGGATGTATTAAATTTTCTAATTCTTTAATATCTATGTCAACAAAATCCTGAATGGACTTGCATCTTGCAAATAGGGCAGGAGTAGTTTTATTTACTCTTTCATCTGTACATTGAGCAGATAAAATGACTGCAACAACTGCTTCAAAAGGTGTAGAAAAATTCAAACTACAAGTTGCATCAGGATATGTATTTTTTAAAATTTTAACAATTTCTTTTGTATTTTGTTTTGTAAAATTCATAATAATCACCTAATACATATTATAGCTCAAAAAATAATGGAACACAATAGATGAAGATTATGTGAAATATTTATAAAAAAAATAAAAAAATTAGCACAAAGTATTGACAAGTGCTAAAAAAAGTTATAGTATATATAAAGTTAGCAAACAAAAAGCGAGACTGCTAAAAGAAAGGAGCTTTGAAATTGCTAAGTGATAGAAAAAAAAGGGTTTTACAAGCAATTGTAGAAGAATATGTAAACACTGCAGAGCCAGTCAGTTCAAATTCTCTCGTAAACAATTATGGGCTAGATTATAGTAGTGCAACAATCAGAAATGAAATGGCCGAACTAGAAAAGATGGGATTTCTAGATAAAACACATACATCAAGTGGGCGTATTCCATCAGAAAAAGGTTACAGATTTTATGTTGACAAATTAATAAAAGATGACAATATCAGCTTAGAAGAAATCAAATATATAAGTTCTAAGTTAGAAACAAAAGTAAACGAAATAGAAGAACTAACACAAATAACAGCAAATACAATTTCTGAAGTAACACACTATGCAACAGTATCTATTGGACCGAAAAATGATGAGCAAAAAATTGAAGAAATAAAATTTGTGCTATTAGGCTCAAGAATGTTACTAACCGTAATACTTACAGACTCAGGACTAGTAAAAGAGACCATAATTAAATTTGATGAAGACATAAATGACAATCAAGTGCAAACATTAAATCTAATGTTTAACAACAAGCTAAAAGGAAAACCCCTAGATGAGATAAAAGGAAAATTAGAAGAATATTTATTTGATGAAATGTCATATAGCGTAAAAGTAATAAAGCCAATAATAGAACAAATAAAAAAAGTCCTAGATGAAGATGAGCAATTGCATTTAGAGGGGGCAAACAAAGCATTTGATTTACCAGAATTTAATAGCTTAGAAATAACTAAAAACTTTATAAATTTATTAGACACTAAAGACTTAATGGCTGATATATTAAACACTGGATTAGCTCAAGACATTAATGTATATATAGGTGAAGAAAGTGAAAAAGAAGAACTAAAAGATTTCAGTATTATCACTTTTAAACATAGAGTAGGAAACAAAGACTTAGGTACAATAGGCATAATAGGTCCTAAAAGAATGAATTATTCTAAAGTAATTTCGGTTATGAAATATATTAGCAAAAAGTTAAACGAAAACAATAAAGACTAAATGAAAACTTTAGATTATAACGCAATAAAAGAATTAAAGTTCTTAGAAAGAAGGTATAAAATGTCAGAAGAAAAGCAAAATAATGAAGAAATAGAAAAAAAAGTGCAAGATGAAACAAAAGATAATAATAATGAGGAACAAAAAGCAAACTTAGAATTACAACAAAAACAGCAAGAACTAGATGAATTAACAGATAGATATAAAAGAGTAATGGCAGAATTTGAAAATTATAAAAAAAGAGCACAAAAAGAAAGAGAAACATTATATGGAAGAACACTTTCAGATGTTATAGAAATAATGCTTCCAGTACTAGATAACTTAGAAAATGCCGCAAAAGCAGAAACACAAGATACAAGTTATAAACAAGGAATAGAAATGGTATTAAAACAATTTAAAGAAGTATTAGCATCTAGAGGAGTAGAAGAAATAAAAGCAGTTGGAGAAACATTTGACCCAAGCTTGCACGAAGCAGTAAGTAGTATTGATGATCCAAATACAGAATCACAAAAAATAGTTCAAGAATATAGAAAAGGCTATAAATTTGGAAGTAAAGTAATTAGACATTCTATGGTAGTAGTGGCAAATTAAATTAAAATACAAATTCATATATTATAGATTAATTTATAAAAAGTTAATAATTTTAAAAATATAAATTTAAAGAGGATAAAACCTCAAAAAAGAAAGGAAGTAAATTAAAATGAGTAAAATTATAGGAATTGATTTAGGAACAACAAACTCATGTGTAGCAGTTATGGAAGGAGGAGAACCAGTTGTAATTGCAAACAGTGAAGGAAATAGAACAACTCCATCAATAGTTGCATTTTCAAAAAATGGAGAAAGATTAGTAGGACAAATAGCAAAACGTCAAGCGGTTACTAATCCAGACAACACAGTAATATCAATAAAAAGAAAAATGGGAACAAATGAAAAAGTAAAAATAGAAGGAGATACATTCACTCCACAAGAAATATCAGCAATGATATTACAAAAATTAAAAGCAGATGCTGAAAGTTATTTAGGACAAAAAGTAACACAAGCTGTTATAACAGTTCCAGCATACTTTAATGACAGCCAAAGACAAGCAACAAAAGATGCCGGAAAAATTGCAGGATTAGAAGTTCTAAGAATAATAAATGAGCCAACAGCAGCAGCATTAGCATATGGAATGGACAAAGAGCAAGACCAAAAAATAATGATATATGACTTAGGTGGAGGAACATTTGATGTATCTATACTTGATATCGGAGACGGTGTATTTGAAGTACTAGCGACAAATGGTAATACCCATTTAGGAGGAGACGATTTCGATCAAAAAATCATTGATTATTTAGTATCAGAATTCAAAAAATCAAATGGAATTGATTTAAGTGCAGATAAAATGGCAATGCAAAGACTAAAAGAAGCAGCAGAAAAAGCAAAAATAGAACTTTCAGGAGTACAACAAACAAATATAAACTTACCATTTATAACAGCAGATTCAACTGGACCAAAACATTTAGATGTAACACTTACAAGAGCTAAATTTGAAGAGTTAATCAGAGATTTAGTAGAATCAACAGCAACACCTGTCAATAATGCACTAAAAGATGCAGGAATTTCAGTAAATGATATTCAAAAAGTATTATTAGTTGGTGGTTCAACAAGAGTTCCAGCAGTTCAAGAATTAGTTAAGAGACTAACAGGAAAAGAACCAGACAAAGGAATAAATCCAGACGAATGTGTTGCTATTGGTGCAGCAATTCAAGGAGGTGTACTATCAGGAGATGTTAAAGATTTAGTACTATTAGATGTAACACCTTTATCTTTAGGAATTGAAACATATGGAGGAGTATTTACAAAATTAATTGAAAGAAACACAACAATTCCAACTAAAAAATCACAAATATTCTCAACAGCAGCAGATGGCCAAACATCTGTAGAAGTTCATGTATTGCAAGGTGAAAGAGAAATGGCAGCATATAACAAAACTCTAGGAAGATTCCAATTAACAGGAATTCCAGCAGCTCCAAGAGGAATACCACAAATTGAGGTAACATTTGACATAGATGCAAATGGTATAGTCCATGTATCTGCAAAAGATATGGCAACAGGAAATGAACAAAATGTATCAATTACAGCTTCAACAAATTTAACTGATGAAGATATAGAAAAAGCGGTTAAAGATGCAGAAGCACATGCAGAAGAAGACAGAAAGAGAAAAGAAGAGATTGAAGTTAAAAACAATGCAGAAAGTTTAGTATATAATAGTGAAAAAACTTTAGGTGAGCTAGGAGACAAAATAAGCGGAGAAGAAAAAGCAAAAATAACAACAGAAATAGAAGCTACTAAAAAGGCATTAGAGGGAAATGATACAGAAGCAATAAAACAAGCTACCGAAAAATTAACAAAAGTATTTTATGAAATGAGTGAACAATTGTATAAAAATGCAAATCCAAATGCAGGAACAGAAGGAACTACAACAGAAGAAACAGCAAGTAGTGATGCAAGTACAAACGAAGAAGCAGGAAATAATGGAAACGTATATGATGCAGATTATAAAGTAGAAGATGACAATAAATAGAAATTATATTAATATATAATTAAAATAAAAATATGGATAAATTCAATTTGAAACTGAGAGAAGTAATTTTTCCCAGTTCGAATTGAATTTATACTGATTTTCAATACGAGGGAAAAATGAAAAAAAAAGAAGAAAAAAAAATAGACATTAATAAAGAAGACTTAGATTTAGAAAAAGTATTAGAGAAGAAAAGAAAAAAGAAAAGGGTAAGGCTAGGGGTAATCATTATTACTCTGATTATAGTAATGTCATTAATAGCAACATATAATTATTTTTATGGAAATGAATCATACATAAGAGCTGATGTAAAAATCTCAAGTTCATCTAAATTATACTCAAATTCAGATCCAGATAATGCAGAAGATTTAGGAGAGGGAGCATTATTTATTTTATATATAGATGGAATAAAAAGAGACGATTTTCTAGCTGAATATGAAGTAACAAAAATTAGTATTAATGGGGAAGACGTTGATTTACAAAAAGTTACATACAGACATTTAAATAATGCTTTAAGCATAAGAATGCATAGTGAAAGTTATAATTTAGAAAAAGGGAATATAATAATTATATCAGTAAAAGAAAAAGATAGTGGACATATATTAACTAGAAGACTATATCATAAGACAGAGGTTATCTAAAGTAATGTTTTACACAGTTTACTTTATTAATTTAAAGATAATAAATTGAATAGATAAGGAGGAAATGTTAGTTTTTAAACTGACATAGCTAAAAACAATGGCAAATAAAAGAGACTATTATGAAGTATTAGGATTATCAAAGACTGCCAGTGATGAAGAAATAAAAAAAGCATATAGAAGACTTGCAAAAAAATATCACCCAGATGCTAATCCAGACAATAAAGCAGAGGCAGAAGCTAAGTTTAAAGAGGTTAATGAAGCATATGAAAATTTATCAGACCCTCAAAAAAGAAAAATGTATGATCAATTTGGATTTGATGGACCACAAGGACCATTTGGTGGGCAAGGACCTTTTGGACAAGGAGGATATTATTCATATACTACCTCAGGATTTGATGGATTTTCTGATTTTGGAGATTTAGGAGATATTTTTTCTAGTTTTTTTGGCGGTGGAGCAAGAACTTCAAGTACTAGAAAGAACAATGGTCCTAGAAAAGGTGCTGACTTAAATGTTAATTTAGAAATTACATTTCAGGAAGCTTTCTTAGGAGTTGAAAAAAATATCTCAATAACAAGAAATGAGACCTGCATAGTCTGCCATGGAAGTGGAGCAAGACCTGGAACAGTTGTAACAAAATGTAGTGTATGTAATGGAACAGGACAGGTAAGGCAAATACAAAATACAATTTTAGGACAAATGCAAACAACAAGAACATGCTCAAATTGTCATGGTACAGGTGAAGTAATAAAAGAGCCTTGTGAAAATTGTAGAGGAAAAGGAACTGTAAGAAAACAACCTAAAATAAAAGTAAAAATCCCAGCAGGAATTGATGACAACCAAACAGTTGTATTAAGAGGAGAAGGAGATCCAGGAGAAAAGGGAGGTCCAAATGGAGATTTATACATTACTGTTAAGGTAAAGAAAAATGCAATATTTACTAGAAAAGGAGTAAATGTATTTTGTGAAGTTCCAATTACAATTACACAAGCAGCCCTTGGAGCAGAACTTGAGATACCAATGGTTGATGGAAGTAAAGAAAAATACAAAATACCAGATGCAACACAAACAGGAGAAAAATTCACTATAAAAAATAAAGGATTTAAATCATTAAATTCAAGTGTAGTAGGAGATTTTATTTTCACAGTTGTTGTACAAACACCAAAAAAACTAACTTCAGAGCAAAGAGATTTACTAGAAAAATTAGCAAGAACGATGAATGAGCAACCACCAATTAAGAAAAAAAGCTTCTGGGGATAAAAAATGGAAAAGTGGATGGTTCTCTTTTCCATTTTTCATTTTTATAAAAGCAATTTAAACTAATAATAAGAATAAAATTGGAAAAGAAAACTGGCCACTTTTCCAAAAATGAGGAAATTATGAAAAATATAAAAGATTATAATTTAGAAGAATTAAAAAAAGAATTTGTAGAGATGGGAGAAAAACCCTTTAGAGCAGAACAGGTTTTTAAATGGATATTTGAAGCAAATGTAACAACATTTGATGAAATGACAAACATATCTTTAGATTTGCGTGAAAAGTTAAAGCAAAATTACACATTATGTATTTATAATGTGATAAAAAAACAAGTAGCATCAGATGGAACAAAAAAATATTTATTTGATGTATTAGATGGAAATGCAATAGAAACAGTCTTAATGCAATACCATCATGGATATAGTATATGTGTGTCATCTCAAATTGGATGCAAGATGGGGTGCAAGTTTTGTGCCTCTACAGGAATACAATTTGTACGTAATCTAACATCAGGAGAAATAGTTGAACAATTATTAGCAGTAGAAAGAGAAGAAAACATTAAGATATCAAATGTTGTATTTATGGGAATAGGTGAGCCTTTAGACAATTATAACAATGTTGTAAATGCTGTAAGAATTATAAATAATCCAAAAGGAATAAATATAGGAGCAAGACATATAAGCCTTTCAACAAGTGGATTAGTGCCTCAAATATATAAATTGGCTGAAGAAAATCTACAATGCACACTTTCAATTTCATTACATGCAACCACAGACGATAAAAGAAGTAGTATGATGCCAATAAATAATACTTATAATTTAAACTTGCTTCTTAAAGCCTGTAAAGATTATATAGAAAAAACAAATCGAAGAATATCTTTTGAATATGCATTAGCAAAAGATAATAATGATAATTTAGAAGATGCAAAAAGGTTAGTACAATTACTAAAAGGAATGATTTGCCATGTGAATTTAATTCCAATTAACAAAATTGAAAATGGAACATATACGAAAAGCTCAAATGAAAATATAATAAAATTTAGAGACTATTTAAATGAGCATGGAATTGTGGCAACAATAAGGCGTGAACTTGGTTCAGATATTGATGCAGCTTGTGGGCAATTAAGAAGGAAAAATCTGAAAAAAATAGAAAAATAATATTTTTATGATAATATTTGATAACTCAAAATAGTTACAAACCTTTAATAAAATTTTAAAAAAATATAGACTTTTTATTTTACTTTGTGCTATTATTATATTACATTTAAAATATACAATTATGGAGGTTTAACAAATGTTAAAAATTTTGAGAGTTTTAAGTATAATAATTATCATGTTATTTTTTATATTAAGTTCAACAAATGTCTATGCACTAAACATGAATTTAGGAAACAATACAAATACTAATTCAGGTACTGATAGTAACAACAATATTAGTACTAATACTAACTCTAACACTAATAATAATACTACTAATGGTAATGCTAACACCAACACCACCACTAACACAGGTACTAGTAGCATAGTAGATACAAGTTCCACTACAGAAAGTGGAACACGAGGTAATTTTACTACACAAATAACAGTAAGCACACAAGAACTTACAATATCAAATGCTTTAAGTATTTGTTTAATTGCTGTTGGAATAGTCATAATTTTGCTTGCAATTGCGATTTTAATAAAATTAAAAAAATAGTTTAAAATATATATACATTGTTTTTACGCAATGTATATTTTTTAATAATTTCACGAACAGTTAAAAAAGCCAAATATTATTCTAATAATTAATTTTAGAGTAATTATTTCATTTGCAAATTTTTTCAAGTATATTTTCTCCAAAAAAAATAATAATATTAATTGAAAAGGAGGAAAAATTATGAGCAAGAAAATTTTTATAATCCTATTCATAATTGTTTCTCTAGTTTTTTCTTTTACAACAGTTTTTGCTACAGATGGAGCATTAAATAATGCAGCAGAAAGTGTAAGAAATGCTGTTGGTGGTGCCGAAAATGCAGTAGAAGATGCTGCAAAAAATATATCAGGAGCTTCAAAAAATGCGACAGAAGAAGTTACAGAAAACAAAAATGATTCAAACCATAATGAAAATATGACACAAAACATGAATGGAGAAAATAACAGAACTGGTGAAGGAATAATGGGAAACACTATAAATAACACAATGAATACAACAAATGGAACAGGTTATTCAGCAAGAAGAACAGCAACTTCAGATACATTTATGGGAATGACTTCAACTGCTTGGACTTGGTTAGTACTTGCTGTTGCAGCAGTAGTAATAATTGCACTCGTATGGTATTATTCAACACAAATAACTAGAGATAATTATAATAACAGAAATGATGACTAATTAAGATCAAGTATTTACTAAAAAGTAAATGCTTGATTTTTACTTTAATACAGGTAACATAATATAAAAAAATGAATATACTATAAATGAATACATCCTAAAGAAAGGGGGAAATCTACTTATAAAGTAGATTATAAATAAATGTGTGGAATTGTAGGATTTGCAAACTTAAAAAAAGATATATCAAATTATAGAAATGTTTTAAATAATATGAATGAAACTTTATCAAAAAGAGGACCAGATGAAGAAGGATATTACATATCTAAACATGTGGCTCTAGGTCATAAAAGACTAATTGTAATTGATCCAGAAGGCGGTAAACAGCCAATGGTCGAAAGATTTCAAGATAGCACTTATATCATTGTTTATAATGGACAGATATATAACACAGAAGAAATAAGAAAGATACTAATAGATAATGGATTTGAATTTAATGGACATTCTGATACTGAAGTACTTCTAAAAAGTTATATTCATTTTGGAAAAGATGTAGTAAATTACTTAAATGGAATCTTTGCTTTTGCAATATGGAATACAAAAACAGAGGAATTATTTATAGCACGTGACCATTTTGGAGTAAAACCATTGTATTATACTACTAGAGATAATACCTTGATTTTTGCATCAGAAATTAAAGCAATTTTTGAATATCCAGAGATAGAAAAAATAGTAGATAAACAAGGAATTGCAGAACTTTTAGGAATAGGACCTGCACATACTGCTGGAACTACTGTATTTAAAGATATTTTTGAATTAAAACCAGCACATTTTGCAACTTTTAATAAGACAGGACTTCATATAGAAAAATACTGGCAATTAAAGAGTAAGGAGCATACTGATAATTTAGAGCAAACTTGTGAAAAAGTAGAATATTTATTAGAAAATGCAATTAAAAGACAATTGGTTTCAGATGTACCTCTTTGTATATTTTTGTCTGGTGGTTTAGATTCAAGCATTATCGCAAAATATGCATCAGATTATTGTAAAGAGCAAGGTTTAGCACCGTTAAATACATTTTCAATAGATTATGTAGATAATGACAAAAATTTCGTAAAAAGTGATTTCCAACCAAATTCTGATAATTACTATATTAATTTAATGACTAAAAATATTTATTGTAAACATAAGACAATAGTCATAGATACACCAGAACTTGCAGATTATCTAGAAGATGCAATGATTGCTCGTGATATGCCAGGGATGGCAGATATTGACTCTTCTTTGCTACTATTTTGCAAAAATGTAAAAAAACAAGCAACTGTTTCTTTAACTGGAGAATGTGCAGATGAAATTTTTGGAGGTTATCCATGGTTTTTTAGAGAGGATGCACTAAAAAGTAATACATTTCCTTGGTCAATTGCTATTGATGAACGAAACAAATTACTACATCCAGAAATTTCTTCAAAAATAGATTTAAGAGAATATATAGACTTTAGATATAAAGAAAGTCTAAGTGAAGTAGAAATACTAGAAACAGATTCAAAAGAAACAGCAGAAAAAAGAAAAATTTCGCATTTAACATTAAACTGGTTTATGCAAACTCTTCTTGATAGGTCAGACAGGACAGCAATGTATAATGGTTTTGAACTTAGAGTTCCATTTTGTGATTATCGTTTGGCTGAATATGTTTGGAATATTCCATGGGAGATGAAAGCATTAAATGGTAGAGAAAAGGGATTACTTCGCTATATTGCCAAAAAAATATTACCTGAGGAGGTTGCTAAGAGAAAGAAAAGCCCATATCCAAAAACTCATAACCCAACTTATTTAGCTAGAGTAAAAAAGATTCTTTCAGATATTATGGAAAATAAATCAGCACCGATTAATAATATTTTAAACAGAAAATATATTTTAGAAATCTTAGATACAGATGGTAAGGCCTTTACTAGACCATGGTTTGGCCAATTAATGACAGGACCTCAGCTTATGGCATATTTATGCCAAGTTAATATGTGGCTTGAGAGATATCAGCCTAAGGTCGAAATCTAAATATAAAAAAGGGAGCATAAATTGCTTCCTTTTTATAAATAAAATTTATTTAATATTATATCCTTTAAAATTGTAAAACAACAGCCAATAAAAACCATTGACACAAGATATGAAAAAAATATATAATAAAGTCGAAAAAAGTCACTTGATAGTCACAAAAAAATATATAATTAAATAAAAAACTTAATACTTTCATGACTCTTTAGACAGGCCCAAAGTTATAAAAGGAGGAAAGAAGGGGATTAAATATGAAGAAAATTATTGGAAAAATAGTATTACTAATATTAGCAATTGTAATGGTGATAGGCATAGTATTAATGGCCATAGGGTACAGCTATTATAAAGAAGCACTACAGGAAATGCCTTTAGAAGAAAAAGTCGCAGAAATAAGAGAAAAAGAAAATTATACGAAAATAGAAGAAATGCCGGAAATATATTTAAATGCCGTACTATCAGTAGAAGACAAACGATTTTATACACATAAAGGAATAGATCCAATCTCATTAGGAAGAGCAATAATAAACGATATAAAAGCAATGAGCTTTGTTGAAGGAGGAAGTACAATAACTCAGCAATTAGCCAAAAATACATATTTTACTCAAGAAAAGGAAATTATGCGAAAAATATCTGAAGCATTTATGGCAATTGAGATAGAAAACAATTATGAAAAAGATGAAATTCTAGAATTATACTTAAATACCAGTTATTTTGGAGATGGTTGTTACACTGTAAAAGAAGCAGCTAATCATTATTTTAAAAAAGAACCATTAGATATGACTGATTATGAAGCAACATTACTTGCAGGAATTCCAAATGCACCAAGTGTCTATGCACCTACTAAAAACTTGAGTCTTGCACATAAAAGACAAAGACAAGTTCTAAATAAAATGGTTGAATGCGGATATTTAACTAATGAGGAAGCAGAAAAAATCGAAGAGGAGGCAAACAAAATAGAAACAAATTACGTTGAAGAAGACATGACAGAAATACAAGATGATAATACTAATTAAAAATCTTAATAAAATCTTAATAAATTCTCTATTTTTTCTTAATAAATTACTGATATAATTTAGACAATCTAAAAATTATAAATTTAATTTTTAGGTTGTCTTATATAATATAAAAAGGGGGAAATGTTACGCTACAAAAGCTAACATAAGTAATAATATGTACAATATTTTAGTATGTGATGATGATAAAGAAATTGTATCTGCAATTGAAATTTATCTAAGTAAAGAGGGCTATAATGTTTTAAAAGCCTATAATGGTGAAGAAGTTTTAAAAATTCTAAGAAATAATTCCATTCATCTAATAATTTTAGACATCATGATGCCAATTAAAGATGGAATAGAGACTTTAAATGAAATACGAAAAACAGAAGCAATTCCAGTAATAATGTTATCAGCAAAATCAGAAGATGAAGACAAAATAAGAGGTTTAAATTTAGGCGCAGATGATTATGTAACAAAACCATTTAATCCATTAGAACTAATAGCAAGAGTAAACTCAGGAATACGTAGATACACAAAACTTGGGGTGTTGGAAGACAAGAACAATAAAGAAATTTTTAAAACAGGTGAATTAGTAGTAAATGATACATTAAAAAAAGTAACAGTAGATGGAAAAGATGTTAAACTAACACCTATAGAATATAACATATTAAAATTTCTAATAAAAAATAAAGGTGTAGTATATTCAATAGAACAAATATATGAAAATGTATGGGAAGAGGAAAGCTATGGGACTGAAAATATAATAGCTGTACATATTAGGCATATTAGGCAAAAGATTGAGATAAACCCCAAAGAGCCAAAATATCTAAAGGTAATTTGGGGAATAGGTTATAAAATAGAAAATTTATAGGGGGAATTGAAAATGAAAAGAGACATAAGGAATTCTGTATTTTTAAAAGCCATTTGTTATATATTAATACCAATATTTGTAATTATAATATTATTAAGTGCAATATATACAGAATACATTATTGAGTACCCAGAAATGCTTACTAAAAGCAAGTTCTATGAAACAAATAGATTTGCATCAATATATGAGTCAAAAGTAAATACAATAGTATATAATACCAATAATGCAAAAAGAAGTTATACAAAAATTGAAAATACAGAGGAAGAAATATACTATAATTCTTATAATATAACATCAAAAATGATTACATATTTAATTATAGATAATGAAACACAAGAAATATATACAAATGTAAATATTACAGAAAAAACAGATAGTTTAACAGAAATAAAAGACTTAATCATAAATGAACAAAATCTATATTGGAACTATGAAGGAAAAGAAAATATTGTAAATACAAATATAGAAAACGAAAATTTAAAAAGTATAAAATATTCACAGTTGTATGAGGAACTTAAAGAAGGAAAATATGATATATATACATGTTTAAATAATGAACAACATGAAGTATTTTTGGAAAATATTATATTTAATTTAGCACAAAAAATGAAATGGATTCCAACCATTGCAATACCTATTCTCATAATTATAATAATTGTAATGATAGTGTATTTATGTATTTCAATAGGACACAAAAGAGGAAACAAAGAAATTTATTTAAATAAGGTGGATAAATGGCCTATAGAAATAACAGGAATTATAAGTATAATATTAATTATTTTTATTTGTTATTTTGCCTCAGAAATCAACTTTGGAATAAGGTTAAGTGAGAAAATAGAATTAATAGTTATTGCAAATTTATTTATTATCTTTTATATTGTGTTATATATTATTTTAGCAGCAATAACCACAATAATTATAAAAAAAATAAAAACAGGAACTTTAATAAAGAGTTCGTTATTATACCAAATTGTAAATAGTATATTAAAGTTTTGTCAAAAAATTTATGACACAACAACAAGAAATATAGAGTTAAATATAAAAATAGTATTATATTTTATAGGAACAACATTAATTAGTGTAATCTTATTTAACATGGAAGGAGTTGGACTTTTACTTTTAATTGCATTTTGGGGTTACATATTATATAAAATATTTAAAAAAATAGATGAGTTTAAATTAGTAAAAAACACTACTAAACAAATATATAATGGAGACTTTGAACAAAAAATAGATGAAACACTTGTAAAAGGAGAACTAAAAGAATTAAGTACATACATAAATGATATTGCGGGAGGATTTTCAAATGCAATACAAGAAAGCATAAAATCTGAAAGATTAAAAACAGAACTTATAACAAATGTCTCACATGACATAAAGACACCGTTAACCTCCATAATTAATTATGTGGATTTATTAAAACAAGAAAATATCCAAAATGAAAAAGCAAAAGAATATATAAGAATTTTAGACAATAAATCACAAAGACTAAAAAAACTTACAGAAGATTTAATTGAAGCTTCAAAAGTATCATCAGGAAATGTAAAGTTCAATATTGAAAAAATTAATGTTGGGGAACTAATAAATCAATCTATAGGAGAATTTGAAGATAAATTTAAAGAAAAAGGATTAGAAATTATTCCTAACTTGCCAAATGAGGAAATTGATATAAATGCTGATAGCAGATACATGTATAGAATTATAGAAAATATATATAGCAATATTTCTAAATATTCTTTAGAAAATTCAAGAGTATATATTGATGTAAAACTAAAAGAACAAAAAGTATATATTAGTTTTAAGAATATATCAAAACAAAAGTTAAATATAACTGTAGACGAATTAATGGAAAGATTCGTAAGAGGTGACAAATCAAGAAATACAGAAGGAAGCGGACTTGGAATATCAATCTCTAAAAGCTTAACAGAACTGCAAAATGGAAAATTTAATATACAAGTTGATGGAGACTTATTTAAAGTAGAATTGATATTTAAACAATACAAAAATAAAGAAGGCTAAAAAATAAGGTATTATAGATTTTAGTGATTGGAGAAAAAAATGAATATAATAAAGGAAATTCTAAAAATAATAGATATATTAATGTTTATATATATGTTATATTATGCATTTACAATTCTATTCTTATTTTTGAAGAATAAAAGTATAAAAAGTCATGAAAAATTATGCAGATTCGCAATAATAATACCAGCCAGAAATGAAGAAAAAGTAGTAGGAAATTTAATCGACAGTTTAAAAAAACAAAATTACCCTAAAGATTTATATGATATTTTTGTGATACCTAATAATTGCAATGACAAAACAGAGCAAATAGCAATGCAAAAGGAGGCAAAAGTAATTAAATGTACTATACCAGTAAAATCAAAAGGAGATGTATTAAGATATACATTTAACTATTTAAAATCTAGTAATTATAATGCCTATATAATTTTTGATGCTGATAATATTGTTCAACCAGAATTTTTAGGTAAAGCAAATGATGCAGTTCTTGATGGTTATAATATAGCACAAGGGTATAGGGAAAGCAAAAACCCTGAGGATAGCTGGATTTCCAATTGCTACTCATTACATTACTGGATACAAAACATTTTTTTAAATAAAGTTAGAATGAATGCAAATTGGTCTAGCTTTATAAATGGAACAGGAGTAATAATTTCAAAAGATTTTATAGAAAAACACGGATATAATGTAGAAACAATGACAGAAGATATAGAACTTTCAGTACAATGTGCACTGAAAAAAGAAAAAATAGCATTTGTACAAGAGGCTATAACTTATGATGAACAAGTAACTAGTTTAAAAGATTCTTTAAAACAAAGATTAAGATGGTCAATAGGAACTATACAATGTTTAATGAGATATGGTAAAAAACTAATAAAGGTAAAAAGCATTACAAGTGTTGATATGTTATTTTTCTTATTGGCACCACTAGCACAAGTTGCAGGTATCTTAGTATTTATAGCACATTTAACATTAGGAATAATAACAAATACACAAATAAATTATATAAGTAAAGGTATTTCGATAATTTTATGTTACTCTACAAGCATAATAATATCAGTAATTACACTAAAATTGTCAAATAAATCAATAATAAAAAACATAAAAGGAATTTTAACATACCCAGTATTCTTATTTACATGGATCCCTCTAAATGTAATTGCTTTATTTAAAAGAAAATATAAATGGAAACAAATTAAACATACCAAAATAGTAAGTATTGATAAAATGATGGAATTAGCAATAAAATAATTGCATTCAAAAATGCATTATGGTATAATCCGAATTATAGAATGAAAATATAAAAATTCTATAAAAGGAGGAAACAAAATGGAAGAAGGTATTATTAATAAAAGAGTAGGAGAATTTTCAAAGCAATCAGATATAATACAAACAATCATTATATTTTTAGTATCATTACTTGTTCCAACCTTTTTAGGGGAAATACTAAAAAGTTTATTTGCAGCAAATAGTGTAGTTGTGACAAATTCGCAAATTATAATAGGTTCTATTGTAAATACAGCCTTAATTATGTCAGCATTAAACCTTAAAGGATGGAAAAAAATATTAGGAGTAGTAACAATGCCAAGTATTGCAACAATTTTAGGAGGATATGTATTTAAAACAGCTTCTGTATACATGGTATATATGATACCTGCTATATGGATAGGAAATTTTGCATTAGTATATAGTTTTAAATTCATAATGCTAGCAAAACAGAAAAATTATTTTCTAGCAGGAATTGCTGGAATAATTGTAAAAGTGGCAATAATATTTGGTTGTTTTGCTATATTAAAAGCATTTGGAATATTCCCAGACAGACTAGTATCAACATTGCAAGTTGCAATGAGTTCAACACAAGCAATAACAGCAACAATAGGGATGGTAATTGCTTTCGGAATTTATAAACTCGAAAATAAAAAACAAAATAATTAAAATATTATAAAGATTATTAAAAAATAATATATGAACTTTAAAAATAGCTTATCCATTACAATTTAGGGTAAGCTATTTTAAGATATATAACTGTTGAAACATAAATATAACTCTGATATAATAATTCTAAAATATAAATTGGAGGAAACTTTTCATGAAAAAAAGAATTATAATATTAATAATGCTAATATTATTTTCACTTATATTAGTATTAAGTATTATATTTTTTAAAAACAAAACAAATGATATAGAACCTTTCGCAGAAAATATTATTGAAAATGCTAAAGAAGAAAATGAAGAAAAAGAAGAAAAACAAATAAATAATATTACAAAAATTATATATGGGGAATCTGCACAAGGTAGACCATTAGAAGCATTTTTAATAAAAGGGGAAGAAGACAGTACTAAAACTATATTTTTAGATTTTGAGGTACATCGGCTATGAAGATGAATATGCTAAAGATGGGCAAGTATTGGTAAACCTTGCAAATACTCTTGTAGAATACTACACTGAAAATATAAAAAACTTAGGGGAGTATCAAATGATAATTGTTCCATCAGCTAATCCAGATGGAGTTATCGAAGGAAAAAATAACTATAGAGCAACTAAATCAGGAGCTTTTGGCAGATGTACATTTGAAGGAATAGATATGAATAGAGACTTTAAAGAAGGTGCATTTAAAGCTATCGAATCCAGACAATTAAAATCTTTAATGGATGAATACAAAATGAATATTCATATTGATTTTCATGGTTGGGAAGATAGTGTTATAGGAGATCCAACTATAGTTAAAACTTTTATAAATGAGGTTGGGCTTTCAAAAGATAAATCAAATAGATATGGTAGTGGTCAAGGCTATTTAATTGAATATACTAAAAACACATATAGTGCACATTCTGCAATAGTAGAATTTAAAAATTCAAAGTCAGTAGATGCTACAAAAGTTGAGAACGCATTAAATAAAATAATGAAAGAAATTTAATAAAAAGATAGGAAAAAACAATGAAATCAAAAAGATTAATTAAAGTAAAAACAAAAAAAATAATAAATAGTTTCAAATATGCATTTGAAGGTATAGTAACATCATTCAAAACAGAAAGAAACATGAAAATTCATGTACTAGCAACAGTTTTAGTAATATTACTTGGAGTTATATTAAAAATTAATAAAACAGAATGGATTTTATGTACATTTGCAATTACAATAGTAATATCAGCAGAACTATTTAATACAGCATTAGAGACAATTGTAGATATGATAACTAAGGAAAAAAATGTAAAAGCAAAAATTGCAAAAGATGTATCAGCAGGAGCAGTATTAGTAACTGCAATTGGAGCGACAGTGGTAGGAACAATAATATTTATACCAAAAATACTACAGATTCTCTTATAAAAATCCATAAAAATAACAGATAACACCATTGACAAAAAAATATAATTAATAGTATAATAACAATAACAGTTGAATAATTGAACAACTGTACATATATTAATAATTGATTTAAATATAAGGAGGCGGAAATGTCAAAAAACGAATTTACATGTGATTGCAATATAATTCATGAAGATATAGTAAGAGATACTTTAAGTAAAATGCCATCTGAAGATTCATTTAATAAGTTAGCTGAATTTTTTAAAATATTAGGAGACACAACAAGAACAAGAATCTTATTTGCATTAGATCAGAACGAAATGTGTGTATGTGACATAGCAAATGTATTAGGAATGACTAAATCATCAATATCACACCAATTAGGAATATTAAGGAGAAGTGGCATAGTAAAATGCAGAAAAGAAGGAAAAGAAGTATATTATATGTTAGATGATGACCATGTTAAAGAATTGTTTGAAGTAGGAATAGAGCATATTGAGCACAAGATTTAAAAACAAATAACATTTATAGTTGTCTGAATATACTTAAAATTATATAATATAGGAGGAAATTAGCATGAAAAATACATATAAAATAACTGGAATAGACTGTGCAAACTGTGCAGCAGAAATGGAAAATGCTATAAGAAAGGTAGAAGGAGTACAGTGTGCTTCAATAAGCTTTATAGCAGAAAGAATCACTCTTGAATATGATGAGCAAAACAAAGACGAAATAATAAAAAAAATTAAAAAAGTAATAAAAAAAGAAGAACCAGATGCTATGTTAGAAGAATTTTAGGAGGAACAAATGAAAAAAAGAAGAAATAAAATCATTATAGCATTTATATTATTTATAATTGCGTTGGTAGGCAAATTTCCAAATGAATGGGTTAATAATACAATATTTATTTTGAGTTATTTAATCGTAGGAACAGAAATTATAAAAAAAGCAATAAGAAACATATTAAGAGGAAAAATATTTGACGAAAATTTTCTTATGACGGTAGCAACAATAGGAGCATTTGCAATAAAAGAATTTCCTGAAGCAGTAGCTGTTATGTTATTTTATCAAGTCGGAGAATTATTCCAAAGTTATGCTGTTGACAAATCAAGAAAATCAATAACAAGCTTAATGGATATTAGACCAGACTATGCAAATTTATTAAAAAATAATGAAACAGAAAAAGTATCTCCAGAGGCGGTACAAATAGGAGATATAATAATTATAAAACCAGGAGAAAAAGTTCCATTAGATGGAATAGTGCAAGAGGGAGAATCAATGTTAGATACATCTGCTCTAACAGGAGAATCTGTTCCAAGGAGAGTAACAGTTGGAGACGAAATATTAAGTGGATGTATTAATCAAAATGGTTTACTAAAAATACAAGTAACAAAAGAATTTGGAGAATCAACTGTAAGTAAAATATTAGAACTAGTAGAAAATGCAAGTAGTAAAAAATCTAAGTCGGAAAATTTTATTACAAAATTTGCAAAATATTATACGCCAATAGTAGTAATTATAGCATTAGCTTTAGCGATATTTCCACCATTACTATTTGAAGGGCAAATGTTTTCAGACTGGTTATATAGGGCATTATCATTTTTAGTAGTATCATGTCCATGTGCATTAGTAATATCAATTCCATTAAGTTTTTTTGGAGGTTTAGGAGGGGCATCTAAAATTGGAGTTCTAATAAAAGGAAGCAATTATTTAGAGGCACTAGCAAATACAGAAATAGTAGTTTTTGATAAAACTGGAACTTTAACAAAAGGAGTATTTGAAGTACAGAAAGTCGAAGCAGTAGATATGCCATATGAAGAGCTTATAAGAATTGCAGCATATGCTGAAAGTTATTCAAATCATCCAATTTCAACTTCAATAAAAAAGGCACATGACAAAGAAATAGAAAACAATATAGTGACAGAAATAAAAGAGATTCCAGGGCAAGGAATACAAGCAAAGGTTGAAGGAAATGAAGTGTTAGTTGGAAATGAAAAGCTAATGCAAGACAGAAAAATTAATTATAAAAAATGTGAAGAAGTTGGAACAATAATATATGTCGCAATAAATAATAAATACGCAGGATATATATTAATATCAGATGAAATAAAAGAAGATGCTAAAAAGGCTATAGAAGAGTTAAAGAAAAATAATACAAAGCAAATTGTTATATTAACAGGAGATAGAAAAAATGTTGGAGAAGAAGTAGCCAAAAAGCTAAATATAGACAAGGTATATACAGAATTATTACCAGAAGGAAAAGTAGAAAAACTAGAAGAGCTATTAAAAGAAAAAACTCAAAAAGGAAAGCTAATATTTGTTGGAGATGGAATAAATGATGCTCCTGTATTGGCTATTTCTGATATAGGAATAGCTATGGGTGCACTAGGTTCAGATGCAGCAATAGAAGCAGCAGATATAGTAATTATGACAGATGAACCATCTAAAATAGCAAATGCAATAAAGCTATCAAAAAAAACAATGAGAATAGTAAAGGAAAATATTATATTTGCAATTGGAATAAAAATTGCAGTATTAATATTAAGTGCGTTAGGACTATCAACAATGTGGCAAGCAGTTTTTGCAGATGTAGGAGTTTCAATAATTGCAATAATAAATAGTTTAAGAGTATTAAAAATTAAGAATAGATAAAAATAAAGCAAAAAGAAGGAAAAAATATGAAGAAAACAAAAATATTTAAAATAATTATAGCAATATTAGCAATATCAATAATATTAGGAATGATAATTTATTTAATCCCTATAATGAAAAATTTAAGCACACAAGAAGGCCAAATTGCATTTAAAGAAAAAATAGATGAGTTAGGTTTTTTAGGTTTACTAATGCTATTTGGTCTACAACTTGCACAAATATTTTTAATAATTATACCAGGAGAACCAATAGAAGTATTAGCAGGTATGTGTTATGGTACATTTGGAGGACTAGCATTTATAATGATTTCAGCAGTTATAATAACAGCATTAATAGTTTTTATGGTAAAAAGATTTGGGAGAAAGTTCGTATATGACTTTTATTCAAAAGAAAAGATAGAAAAAATAGAAAATAGTAAAATGTTTAAAAATCATAAAAGATTAGAATGGATTATAATAATTTTGTTTTTAATTCCTGGAACGCCAAAAGATTTATTAGTATATATTGGAGCATTATTGCCAATTAACACATATAGATTTATTATTATCTCGACTTTGGGAAGATTTCCATCTGTAATATCATCAACGCTTGCGGGAGCAAACCTAGTTGTCGGAAACTGGAAGTTTAGCATTTTGATTTATGGAATTACATTCTTAATAGTTGGGACTATAATTTTTATAATTAACAAATTTGATAAATCAAAAGCAACAAAGGATATAATAGAAAGTATAAAATAATAGTAATTTTAAAATTGACAATTTGTACAAAAAATAGTATTATAATTCAAAAAGTGGAGTGAATTATGATAGCAATAACTAAAATATTACCAAGATATGCAGAAACAGACAAAATGGGAATAATACATCATTCTGTATATGCAATTTGGTATGAACAAGCAAGAACAGATTTTTTTAATCAAATAGGATTAAGATATGATGAAATCGAAAATAATGGTATTATGACACCATTAGTAGAATTAAATTGCAAATATAAAAAACCAGCATATTATAATCAGGAGGTAGAAATAAAAACAAAAATTATAGAGCTAACACCAGTTAAATTTACATTAGAATATAATATTTATGATACTAATAATAATTTAATAAATATTGGAAAAACAACATTAGCATGGTCTGATTCAAAAACTTTTAAAATTATTAATTTAAAGAAAACAAATCCAGATATATATGAAAAATTAAAACAATTAGTAGAAAAAGAATAATATATTAAATTAAAATAATAATTATATAAAAAGATTAGAATAGAAGGGAATGTTTTAATATGGAAGAATTAGAAAAAAAATTAAAAAAAGCAAGAAGTGGAAATTCAAAATTAGGAATATTTTTCTTAATAATTGCAGTAGCAATATTACTAATTGGAATATTACAAGGAAATTCAGATAAAGATAGTTGGGACACTTTTGATGGAATGAGTAATAACGACTATTACAAGGCAGAAATATATTATTTAGTAGGACCATTTGCAGAATACACAGAAGATGGAACAGTAGTAGAACAGTTATATTCAGCATATACCACAGATAATAATTATATATTAGTAAAAACAGGAAAAACTACTGACTTACCTGTTTTTGGTGAAGATGTTACAGAAGAAAATATTGATTTGATACAACCAGTTACAGCATATGGATATGGAACAGAATTAGAATCAGAAGTAGCAGAATTCTTAGTTCAATTTTGGAATGAAGTATATGAAGAAGAATTCTTTTCAATGTCAAATTACATCGAATACTTTGGTAGTTGTTATTTAAACACTATAGACCAAGCAGAAGATAAAGTTGTCGCCGGATACATATTTGCAGCAATATTTGGACTTTTAGCACTTATTATTTTATTATCAAATAGAAAAAATAACAAAAATAATGCTGACATTCTAAAAAGATTAGATGAAGAAGGAAAGCTAGAAGATTTAAAAAATGAATATTCAAAAGAAACAGTTCAACAATACAAAAAATTAAATCTTGAAATAACAGAAAACTATGTAATAAGTTATTCTCCTAAATTAGTAATTGTCAAATTTGCAGATATAATAAATGTTTATCCTTCAAATATGATAGATGGAGTATATCAAACATACAGATATATTGCTTTGGAAACAAAAAATAATGAAAAATATTATGTAGCGCCAAAGCCATTTGATTCAAAAAATGCACAATTTGATGAGGTATTAGAAAAAATAAGAAGTAAAGTAAAACAAGGAGGAAACTAAAATGGTTATTGTATATGGATGGAAAACAAATATAAAAAAAGAAAAGCATTTAGGAAAAAAGCATTGTACAAATTGTAGTCATGATGAAGATATGTTTTTAGCAAAAGAGATATTTAAATTACACATATTTGGAATTCCAATATTTTGGAAAACAAAAAGAAGATTTGTAATGTGCAGTAATTGCGGGGTAGTAGAAGAATTAAATAAAGCAGATTATACAGAAAGACTAAAAGAATTATAATAAATGTAACAAATTATAATAATTATAATGGAGTTGTTAGCATAGTAAAAGCCTTAAAACAAACAATTTTAAGAAGTATATGATTTTTTAAAGAATGAGGCTATGCTTGCAAATAATATTTGCAGGCATAGTCTTCTTCTTTATCATATACAATTAAAGTAAAGGAGAAAAAAGATGGAGACAATAGAAATTTTATTAATTGGCATTGGATTAGCAATGGACGCATTTGCAGTTTCAATATGTAAAGGCTTATCTATGAAAAGTATGAGTTGGAGAAAGGCTTTAATAGTGGGATTATATTTTGGAACATTTCAAGCATTAATGCCAGTTATCGGGTACTTTTTAGGAGCAACATTTGAAAATTTAGTCACCCAAATAGACCATTGGATAGCATTTGCATTACTAACATTTATAGGGAGCAATATGTTAAAAGAAGCATTTACAAAAAATGAAGAGAATCGTAATGACAATGTAGATTTTAAAACAATGATAATTTTAGCAATTGCTACAAGTATAGATGCTTTAGCAGTTGGAATTACATTTGCCTTTTTGAAAGTAGATATAATATTGGCAACAATAATTATAGGAATAGTGACCCTTATAATATGCATAATAGGAGTAAAATTGGGTAACAAATTTGGAGATAAATATGAAAGAAAGGCTGAAGTAGTTGGAGGAGCAATATTAATATTAATAGGATTAAAAATATTGCTAGAACATTTGAAACTGTTTTAGGCAATATTATTATTAATAGAAATCAAAGATATGAAAATTGGTAAAACACATATCATAAACGAATTTAAAGAATATCTTTATCTTGTAAATTATCTATTTTTATGATAATATGGTCTTAAATTCAGCATCATTTAAAAGGAGTAAGAAAAAAATGCAATTATTAGCAACCCTATTAATACCATTTTTAGGAACCACACTAGGTTCAAGTATGGTATTTTTAATGAAAAATAAAATAAATATGAAAACTGAAAAAATATTGTTAGGATTTGCTTCAGGAGTAATGATAGCAGCTTCTGTATGGTCACTAATTATTCCGGCAATTAATATGGCAGAAGAACAAGGGAAAATAGCATGGATACCAGCTGCAATAGGTTTTTTATTAGGAATAGTATTTCTACTGGTGTTAGATAGTGTAGTGCCACATTTACACTTGAAAACAGATAAACCAGAAGGAATAAAATCAAAATTTAAGAAAACAACTATGATGTTATTTGCAGTAACACTTCACAATATTCCAGAAGGAATGGCAGTGGGGGTAACACTTGCGGGAGCACTGATGGAAAATACGGGAATAACTTTAACAGGAACAATTGCATTAGCATGTGGAATAGCAATACAAAACTTTCCTGAAGGAGCAATAGTTTCAATGCCATTAAAAGGAGAAGGAGTATCAAGACCGAGAGCCTTTTTATATGGAACACTATCAGGAGTAGTAGAACCAATAGCAGCAATAATTACAATGTTACTTGCAAATGCAATAATTCCAGTTCTTCCATATTTATTAGCATTTGCAGCAGGAGCAATGATATATGTAGTAGTTGAGGAACTAATACCAGAATCACAAGCAGGTGAACACTCAAATATTGGAACAATTGGTGTTGCAATTGGATTTGTAATAATGATGATTTTAGATGTAGCATTAGGTTAAATTTAAAAATATTAGTGCAATACATTTCTTACAAAATAGCAGAATTTTAAGGAATTTATATTGAAACTACGCATAATTATTAGTTAACCGCTTGCATTTTTATGTAAAATAATGTATAATGTTAAGCGACAAGGTTAAAACCTGTGTCATTTTCCCGTTTTTACTAATTAGTAAGAGGGCGTTCCTCGAGCTTTTTGGTTTTATAATATATGTAATACAAGCAACAATAAAAGTATAGGAGGAAATAAGATGCAAACAGTGTTTTTAGTCGTGACGATTATTTTTGGAGTAGCTTTTATAGCGATGTTCTGTTGGGCGGTAATAAAAACTGATGACTCGAAATTCAATGTGGCCGTTGCACTATTTGTTGTAGCCTTCCTATGTTTAGCGGCATATGGAGTGACAAAGGCCCATAACAATGCAGAGGAGAAAGCGAAGTACGAAGCGAACATTGAGATAAAGCAAGAGAAAAAAAAGGAGATAAAGTATGAACTCCTATTATTTGAGGATTCAGAAAAACTCCAGGGATGGGAAACCAGAGGAGAAGGAGATGGCACATGCCTTTTTCTGTATAAGAATGAAAGCTATAATACAGAGGGGGAAGTGACATACAAGGTAACGTACCAGTTCTATTACGTCAAGAACCCCAATACTGGGGAAGTCGGACGGATGGAACTGAATGCAGATACAACGAAAATATTTTTAATAGAAAACGGTGAAACGCCGTATCTGCTAGAAACGGTGATACAGACGTACACTGTAGATAATAATAAGAATCCACCAACCACAACCTCTGGTGGTGAAATCATCACATATTCGCTGTACATTCCGAAAGAAAGTATAGCGGGAAGTGAGTGAGACAACCGAATCAAAAACTGCTGTTGCCAAAGAGGAGCTCTATTTGCGTAGAGCTCCTCTTTGTTGGATAATGAAAGAGGGTGTCCTATTTCAGGACATCCTCTCTTGGATTTTTACTTCTATATTTATTTGCACTATCTATATCTACTAGTAGATATCCAATTTCATCTATAATTAGTACCGGATATTTACAAAAACGGTACTAAAAAAATTCATAATTATAATGATTTACTTTATAATAGAATTGTGATAAAATACAAATCATAAATTATGGTAAAATCTAGGAGAAGAAAACAAAAAAATGAAATATGAATTTGAAGTACCAGGAACTATAAAAGGAAAAGGGAGACCACGAGTCAACTCATATACTGGAATAGTATATACACCTACAAAAACAAAAGACTATGAATATCTAGTAGAACAATACTTTTTGCTAAAATATCCAAAATTTGAACCATTAGAAGGAAGAATAGCAGTTAGTATAGCTGCATCATTTAACATACCTAAAAACACTAAAAAACAAGAAATAGGCAAAATGCTAGATAACAGCATTAGTCCAACAAAAAAACCAGACATAGACAACATAGTAAAAATAATATTAGATGCAATGAACAAATTTGCATTTAAAGATGACACTCAAATCACAAAATTAAATGTAGAAAAAAAATATGGAACAGAGGAAAAAGTATCTATTATTATTGAGGAATACTAGATAGTTTAAAAAGTATAGCTAACAAAAAAATAAAAAATATTATAATACAGTAAAAGGAGAAGTTTATGTATGATGTAATTATAATAGGAAAAGGTCCAGCAGGAATATCAGCATCATTATATATAAAAAGAGCAAATTTATCAGTTTTAGTAATTGGAAAAGATATAGGAGCACTAGAAAAGGCAAAAATAATTGAAAATTATTATGGAATTACAGCAACTGGAAAAGAAATTGCCCAAATAGGAATAAAACAAGCAATCTCAATAGGAGTCTTGATTAAAAACGAAGAAGTTTTTTCAATTTCATATGATGATAAATTTGAAATAGAAACAAATCAAGGAAAATACCAATCTAAAGCAGTATTACTTGCAACTGGAGCAAATAGGATTTCACCTAAAATTAAAGGAATAAAAGAATTCGAGGGAAAAGGAATAAGTTACTGTGCTATATGTGATGGATTTTTATATAGAGGACAAGATGTAGCTGTATTAGGGAGTGGAGAATATGCTTTTCATGAAGCACAAGAACTTTCTAATATAGTAAAATCGGTAACAATACTAACAAACGGAAATAGAAATACCAAAACAGAAAAATTGCAAAATAGTAACATAACAATTAATAATAATTTAATAAAAGAACTTGAAGGAGACAACATTATTAGAAAAGTAAAATTTACAGATAATACAGAACTTCCAATAAAAGGAGTATTTGTAGCAGAAGGAGTTGCGACAAGTATTGATTTTGCGAGAAAATTAGGAGCAAAAATTGATCAAAACAAAATAATAGTCAATAGTAAAATGGAAACAAATATACCAGGTTTGTATGCAGCAGGGGACTGCATAGGAGGACTATTACAAATATCAACAGCAGTAGCAGAAGGAGCAATAGCAGGAACTGAAATTATAAAATTTATTAGGTAAGATAATGTAAGTCATTAATATGAAACCATAAAAAATAGCAAGAATTAATATAAAAATAAGGGGAATAAAAATGAAAAAATTTTTCGGAGCAATATTAAAGATATTATTAATAATATTAATAACAATAATATTTATAGTAATCACTTTAGTTATGACGATAAAGATGATATGTAGTGGAATATCTGAAAGTGCAAAAGAATTATTTGCAACAACAATGTTAGAAACAGGGCAAATGAAATTTCTAGCAACAATGTTTTTATCACAAGAAGAATTACAATCTTTAGTAAATAGAAACTCAGTTGAGGCTATGAACACAGAGGTAAATATAGACTTAATAAATATAAAAGACACAGAAAAAGACAAAGAGTTTGATAAAAATGGAATAACAATAGAAGAGATATCAGGAAACACCTTTTTTGCAAAAATGTTAATTATAAATGATCCAGCTAGAATAAAATTAGCAACCACATATCCTTGGAAAGAATATGGAGTAGAATTAGAAAAATTAGTAAATCAAAATAATGCCATAGCAGGAATAAATGGTGGACTTTACTTATCAACAGGAAACAAAGGAGGACAACCTCTTGGAGTTGTGGTTGCCAATGGGGAAATCCAACACAATAAGCCGTATGGTTATGCAGGATTACACTTGATAGGGTTTGACGAAAATAACATATTAAGAATTGAAAGTTTAGAAGGGAAAAATGAAAATCAAATAGAGGAGTTAATCAAAACAGAAAAAATCCGTGATGCAGTTACTTTTCAAGAAGAAAGTAGTGATGCAAATAACCATTTTGTAAAACTAATTGTGAATGGAGAAGAAAGAAAAGTAGATGGTAAGGGAAGTGGAGCAAATCCTCGTACAGCAATAGGACAGAAAGCAGATGGAACAGTATTACTATTAGTAACAGATGGAAGAGGAGCATCTGGACATTTAGGAGCAACAGCAGCAGACTTAATAAAGATTATGAAAGAATATGGAGCAGTAAATGCAGCAAATTTAGATGGAGGAAGCTCATCAAGCATGTATTATAACGGAAAATATGAAATGTCAAGTGTAACATTTTACTATGCAAATTCTTCATGGAAGTTGCCAACAGGGTTTATTGTAGAAAAAAGAGATTAAAACTGAATGTATTATGAAAAATAGAAGGGAGATATGTTAGAAAACTAACATAGAGAATTATAAATGGAGCAAAAAAAACAAAAAAAATCGAAATTTAAAAAATTCTTAAATATATATGTAATAATTTTATTTATATTAATGTTAGCATTTTTAGGGTACGTGGCAGATAGTTTAGTTAAATATGAAAAAAACCAAACAGAAAACTATATTGAAGGTATAATTAATAACTTAAAAAAAGCAAGCAAAAATAAAAAAATAGAAAAATATATAGATATATCAAAAATAGACATAAGCGAGTTTGAAAAAACAAATGTATCTGTAAATGAAGGATTTAACGAACTTCTTAACACAAATAATATAACATATAAATTAAATAAAAGCAGTACAGAAAATGAAAAGCCAATATATGATATTTATGCAAATGATAACAAAATTTTAGAAATTAGTTTAAACGGAACCAAAAAAGAAAATAGATTAGGACTATTAACTTTTAACTCATGGAAAACTGAAAAAATAGAACCTAAAATGGAAACAGGGCTTTATACTTGCAACATATTAGTTCCAAACAATTGCAAAGTATATATAAATGATAAAGAACTAACTGAAGAACAAATAACAGAAAAGATTCAAAATGAGGGACTTGCACAAATATCAAGATATGTAGAAATACCATATATAGTAAAATATGAGGTTAATAATTTGCTTAAAGAACCAGATGTAAAAATATTAGATTCAAACGAAAATAAGATAGAATATACAAAAAAGGGAAACACAATATCAAAAAAATTAGATTTTATATTTGCACAAACTGAAGAAGAAGCAAAATCATATATCAAAGGAGAACCTGATATATTAACTGTAGCAAAAGACTGGAGCTTATATTTAACAGACGACTTAGAGGGACGTTTACATGGCTATTATAATATAAGAAAACACTTAATAGCTGATTCAGAAATAGAAAAATTTGCTTACAATTGGGCAACTGGAGTTGACATCACATTTGTAAGCAGTCATACACTATTAAATCCAACATTTACAAACGAAAAAATGAGTAATTTCGAAATTTACAACGAAAATGCTTTCTCATGTGAAGTATACTTACAAAAAAATTTAAAATTGAAGTCTGGTGGCAAAATAATTGAAGACAAAATGAATGAAAGAATGTATTTTGTTTATGCTTATGAAACAGATGATAAAAAAGAAAATGCAAAATGGAAATTAGTAAACATGCAATCAGTTACAGATAATAGTCAAAAAAACGAATAATTATATTTTACTAAAACCTTCTTACTATGTGTAAAATTTCGTAGAATATAATAAAATAAAAGAGGAATGTTATGGAAGATATGGTGATAATAATTCCATCATACAAACCAGATAGAGAAATAATGATGGAATTCATAAAAAAAGTGAAAGATAATTTCAAAAATATTGTGGTTGTTGATGATGGAAGTGGAATAGAATACACTCAATTTTTTGAAAATTTGAAAAATGAAGGAATAGTAGTTTTAAAGCATTACATAAATTTAGGAAAAGGTAGAGGAATAAAAACAGCTTTTAACTATATACTAAGTAATTACCCTAAGATAATAGGAGCTGTTACTGCAGATTGTGATGGACAACATTATGTAGAAGACATTATAAAATGTGCAAATAAATTAAGAGAAGATCCAAACAAATTAGTAATAGGGTTTAGAAATTTTGATGAGAAACAAGTACCATTTAGAAGTAGATATGGAAACAAAATAACAAGGGGAATTTTTAATACATTTGTAGGGATAAAAATAACTGATACACAATCTGGTCTAAGAGCATTTGGACGAAAAACAATGGAAACTTTTATGCAAACTAAAGGAGAAAGATATGAATTTGAAACTAACATGTTAATAGAGTGTAAACAAAAAGATATACAAATAGCAGAAGTACCAATATCAACAGTATACATTAGAAATAACTCTTTAAGCCATTTCGATGCTATAGGGGATTCAATAATGATATATAAACTATTTATAAAATACATTATATCGTCATTAAGCTCCTTTATATTAGATATACTGTTATTCACATTACTTGTGAATATTTTACCTGAAATTAATTTAAATGGAATAACAAACATAGTAATAGCAACAATAATTGCAAGAATTATTTCTGCTGTTTATAATTTTTTAATAAACTCAAAAGTTGTATTTAAAAATAAAAATAAAGGTTCAATAATTAAATATTTCATACTATGCATAGTTCAAATGTTTATTTCTGCATTTGCAGTATCTGAGCTATTTAAATTATTACATATAAATTCAACACTAATAAAAATAATAGTTGATACAATTATTTTTATAATAAATTTCGTAATACAAAGAGAATGGGTTTTTAAAAGCAAAATAAAATGTTGATATTAGCTAAAAAATTTGGTATACTAGTTAAGAAAAATATTAAAAAGGAGACATGTTAGAAAACTAACATATAAATAAAAAAATGTATTTAATAGTAGGTCTAGGAAATCCAGAAGAAGAATATAGTATGACAAGACACAATATGGGTTTTGATGCAATAAATAAAATATGTGCAAAATATAATATAAAATTAGCAAAAAACAAATTTAATGGCTTGTACGAAAAGTGTAATATAGAAGGAAAAGAGGTAATTTTACTAAAGCCTCAAACATATATGAACTTAAGTGGAGTATGTGTACGAGAATTTGCAAATTTTTATAAAATTCCGGCGAGTAATATATTAATAATCTATGATGATATGGACATAAATATAGGTGAAATAAAAATACGAAAAAAAGGACATAGCGGAACACATAATGGAATGAAATCAATTGTTGAGAACTTAGGAACAATAGAATTTCCAAGAATTAGAATTGGAATAGGAAAACCTATGGAAAATGAAGACAAAATAAAATATGTTATAGGTAGGCTATCTAACAAAACTAAAGAAGAATTAGAAGAAGGAGTATCAAAAGCTACAGAAGCTGTAATCGAAATATTAAAAAATGGAATTGATATAGCAATGAATAAATTCAATTAAAAACAAGGAAGGAAATACAATGTTAGAAATAATAGTAAGCAAAAAAAAGGAAAGCAAACAAATAGCTTTAGTTGAAAATGGAAAATTAATTGAAATATATGAAGAAAACAATAGTGATAACAAAAATGAAGGAAATATCTACATGGGGGTAGTAAAAGACATTATACCAGGAATGCAAGCAGCATTTTTAAATATTGGCACAGACAAAAATAGTTTTATTCATTTAAAAGATATATTACCACAAGAAGATCAAAAAAATGAAAAGTCTAGCAAAAAAGTAGAGCAAAATATTAAAAAAGTGGTAAAACCAAATGATAAAATTTTAGTACAAGTAAAAAAGGACAGTAATGCAAAAAAAGGAGCTAGAGTATCTGCACATTTAAGTCTAGTAGGACGACTAACTGTACTTATGCCAAACACAAATATAATAACAATTTCTCAAAAAATTGAAAATGAAGATGAAAAACAAAGATTACTAGAAATAGCAAGAGGAGTATTACCAGAAAATACAGGAATTGTAATAAGAACAGCAGCATATAAAAGATCAAAAACTGAAATAGAAAATGATATAAACTTTTTACTAGCAAAATGGAAAAAAATAAAAGAGGATGCAGACAAGTGTGAGTCAGCACCACAGTTAATATACAAAAACCCAGGAATAACTGAAAAACTAATAATAGATTTAGCAGATGAAAAAATAGAAAAAATAATTTTTGATGATAAAAAAGAATATGAACATATTAGTAAAATGTTAAAAGAATACGGAATAGAAAACTCTACAAAGCTAGAGTTAAATGAAAAATCTAACATATTTGATTTATATGAAATCCAAAAACAAAAAGAAAAACTAGAAGCAAGAAAAATCTGGCTAAATTGTGGAGGTTTTATTACTATAGATCAAACAGAAGCTTTAACAGCAATAGACGTAAATACTGGGAAATACATGGGAAGTAGTAACTTAGAAGACACAGTATATAAAGTAAACTATGAAGCAACAATTGAAATAGCAAAACAATTACGCTTAAGAGATATTGGTGGGATAATTATAATTGATTACATTGATATGCAAAAACAAGAGAACAAAGATAAAATTGAAAAACTTCTAAAACAAGAACTGAAAAACGACAGAGCAAAAACACAAGTAGAAGGGTTTACTGGGTTAGATTTAATGGAATTAACACGTAAACATATATGTAGCCACAAATAAAATATCATATATTAAAGAAGGAAAAAATGAAACAAAAATTGAGTGTAGGATTTGTATCTTTAGGATGTAGTAAAAATCTAATAGATACAGAAGTAATGATAGGAAAATTTAAAAATAATGAATACAAAATAGTAAACAACCCAACAGAAGCTGATATTATTGTAGTAAATACCTGTGGATTTATAGAAGATGCCAAAGAGGAGGCAATAAACACAATCTTAGAAATGGCAGAATTTAAAAAGAAGAGGTGTAAATACCTAATTGTTATGGGATGTTTAGTCCAAAGATACTATAATGAACTTATATCAGCTCTTCCAGAAGTAGATTTATTTATTAGAATAGACGAATATGAAAACTTTTGGAATAAAGTAGAAGGACTAATAAAAAATAATCAGGCACTGCAAACAACATATAAAAAGATAACAAAAGTATCTGAAATTGAACAATTGCCTTTACTTTCTAGTCAAGAATATGAAAGCAGAGTAATTACAACAGGTGAAAATTATGCATATTTAAAAATAGGCGAAGGATGTAGCAATATGTGTACATATTGCGCGATTCCATATATAAGAGGAAAATTTACAAGTAGAAGAATAGAAGACATATTATCAGAAGCCAAAAAACTTGCAAATCAAGGAATTCAAGAAATAATAGTAATAGCACAAGATACTACAAAATATGGTATAGATATATATGGAAAGCCAATGCTTAAAGAGGTATTACAAGATTTAAGCAAAATAAAAGGAATAAAATGGATACGTTTTTTATACTCATATCCAGAAGGAATTAAAGATGATTTAATAGACGAAGTAAAGAAAAACAAAAAAATATGCAAATATTTTGATATACCAATCCAGCACATTTCAAACAATATGCTAAAGGCGATGAATAGAAAAACAAATAAATCAACCATTGAAAAATTAATTGAAAAAATTAGAATCCAAATACCAGATGTAATATTAAGAACAACTCTTATTGTAGGCTTTCCAGGAGAAACAAAAGAAGACTTTTTAGAATTATATGATTTTGTACAAAAAGCTAAATTTGATAAGATGGGAGCTTTTATGTATTCCAAGGAAGAGGGAACACCTGCAGCACGAATGAAAAATCAAATTCATGGAAATACAAAAAAGTCAAGATATAATAAAATAATGAGTTTACAACAAGAAATTTCAAGAGAAAATTTATCAAAAAAAATAGGAAGAGAATATGAAGTACTAATTGAAAACATCTCATTTGATAAAAAATATCTAATTGGAAGAACAAGCCAAGATGTACCAGACATTGACGGAATTGTATATATCAAATATGATAATCAAAGAGAAGCAAATCGTGATATCACAGAATATAAAAATCAATTCGTAAAATGTAAAATAATAAATGTAAAAGATTATGACTTAATTGCAGAAATGTTGTGAAAATCGGCTAGAAAATAATAATTATCTAGAATTTTAAATAAGTTACAACTTTATAAAGAAAGGAAAGAAATTAAATATGAAAGATACAAAATTTGATAGAAAAAAAGTAATTGAAGAAATGGAAGCATTAAAATCTAAAAGAATTTATGAAATAAAAAAAGATATTATTGGAAGAGATGAACTTGAAGCTGATGAGAATGCATTAAATAAAGCTGTAACAATTAAATATTTGGGTAAAATGGAGTTTATCAACGAACAAGGCGAGTTAGTTGATAAAGATGTATTCATATCAGTAGAAGAACATAGTGGACAATTTCAAATTAGATACTATGATGAGGATCAAAAATTACTAGGTATACAAAGAGCTTTTGACGAAAATATAATTCCATCAGGAGATATGATAGATAAATTACCAGAAGAAATGAATAAATTAGAAAAACAAGACATAGAAGAGGCAAAAACTTTAGAAGAGCTAAAAGAAGAACAAAATCAGGAGGAACAACAAACCGAAGAAGAGCAACAAGCACAGCAAGAACCACAAAAACTGCCAGGAACTGAAGATGAAGACCCACAACTAAATAAAACACAGACGAATAATTTAAAAGGACCTAAAATTTCTCTTAATCAAATTGTTGATGAAGAACCATTAAGAAATATTATAGGCTTAGATGGAAAATATCTGCAAATTGTTGATGCTGATATAATAAGAAAACTAATTCCAGATATTAAAATACCAACAAGTCAACGAACAATACCTATTGAAATATTTCCAGACGGAACCGCAAATGTTATAGGAGAAGATAAGTTACAACTAAGTAAACAAGAAGGTCTAAATTCAACCACTGAACATCTAACTGCTACAAATGAAGGGGCAATTAGACAAGAATCAAACATTGAAACATTTAATATAACTAGAAAAGGTGGCATGCATACAATTGCAATTGGATTTGATGAAAATGGTGGAACACCATTAGAGGCAAAATATGGTTGGAGAGATATAGAAAATCCAAATAAAATAACTTATGCAGAACTAGAAACTGTTCATGATGGACCAACACAGCAAGATCTAGATACAAAAGAATTTAAAGAAGATGCATCTGATGGAGTTGACAAACCTGAAACAATAGCAAGAGAAGATGCTGAAAGATATGCAAGAGCAAAAGGCTTATACGTGTATGATTATTATGGAAATCCAATAGGATATGATTTAGAAACAGCAAAACAAGAAATATCTGAAGACGGAAGACCAGTAGATGAAATTATTAATGACCTAGATGTGAAAACTAAGGAACCACAACAACCACAATCACTTTATGAATAAAATAAAAATAAAAGAGGAATAAAATGATAGTATTAGAACAACTCATATTTAATATATTAGCATTTACGCTATTTGTAATAATATTTTTAAAAATTGTAACAAAAAATGATACAAGTTACGTAATAGCTTTACTTATTGAAGCATTGGGAATAGCAATAAACTTTATAGAAATAATAACACATGAAAGATTAAACATTTTTTTGAAAATACTAGTATATGTTCTAGCAGTTTTGCTTCCAATATTAATAATAGCATTGGAAAAATCAGGAACATTATTTTTAGAAGCGTTATCTTTGTTAAAAGTAAAACTATTATTACTAATAGGAAATAGCAAGGCAGCAAAAAAGGTTTTAATAAATTTAGTAACAAAATATCCAGATAGTTATATAGGACATAAAAAACTAGCAGAAGTATATGAAAAAGAAGGCGGAATGAGAAAAGCTATTGATGAATATGTAAAAGTAATAGATATAAAAAAGCAAGACTACTATTCATATTACAAGGTAGCAGATTTATTAAATAACTCAGATAAAAAAGATGAAGCTGTTCAAATGCTAAACAATTTGTTGCAAAAAAAACCTGAACATATAAAAGCTTCCAAACTATTAGGAGATATTCTAATAGAACAAGAAAAATATAAAGAGGCAGCTTATGTGTATAATGATGCACTAAAATATTTCCCAACAGACTATGATTTAAACTATAATCTAGGAATTGTTTATACAATGTTAAATGATTTTCAAAATGCAAAAATCTTTTATGAAAAAGCAGCTACATTAAACTCACTAGAATATAATTCAAAATATAGTTTAGCTGAGATTGCGCTAATTTACAAAGAATTAGAAGAAGCAGAGCAGTATTTTATGCAAACATCACAGGATCCAGAATTAGAAGCAGATTCTTACTTTGAACTTGCTAGAATTAGTTTAATAAAAAATGAAAAAGAAAAAGCAATTCAATATGCTAACATTGCTTTGGAAAGTGATCCGCGAAAAATATCTGAAAAAATAAAAAATGATGCAAATTTTATAATAATAATGCCTAAGCTAACAATTCCTTTAAACCTAGAAAACATAGAAGAAAAGAAAAGCAAATTAAGTTTAAAGGATAAAAAGGCAAAAGAGCATCTAGAAAAAAGCTCAGATATAGCTAGAAGCATTGGATATGACGATATAAAAATGACAGAATATAAAAAAATTAAAGAGGAAAATAATGAAAAGAACACAAAAAAAGAAATAGAAGATAAAACAAAAGAAATGCCCAAAATAGAAATTTTAGAGTCAGAAAAAGAGCAAGATGATGCTATTTAAAACAAAGGAGGAATAAAAATGACAATATTACAAGCAACAATATTAGGAATAATACAAGGAATTACAGAACTTTTACCAATATCAAGTTCTGGACATTTAAATTTAATTCCTTTAATATTTGGTTGGAGTATGCCAGAAAGTTTTGATGTAGCACTACATTTAGGAACTTTACTTGCAATAACAATATTTTTCTTTAAAGATTGGATTAATCTTATAAAAGGAGGATTTAATCAAGTAATAAAAAAAGAAAAATCAACAGATGGGAAAATATTCTGGTATATTGTTATAGTTACGATTCCAACAGGAATAGCAAGTTTATTATTAGATAAATTATCAGAATTTCTTTGCGTGAAATTTGGGATAGAATTACCATTAATTGCTATTATGCTAATAGTGTTAGGAATTGTTTTATACATAGTAGATAAAAAATCAGAAGCAAAAGTTAATTTAGAGAACATGACATTTAAACAATCTTTTTTAATAGGAATTTCACAAGCAATAGCTGCTGCTTTTCCTGGAACATCAAGATCAGGGATAACAATGACAGTTGCAAGAGCATTAAAGCTTGATAGAGAAAGTGCTGCTAAATATTCATTCCTTCTATCAACCCCAATAGTTCTGGCAGCCGTAATATTTAGCATAACAGATTTTGAATTTACATTAGCCTTTTTTGCTGGAGTAATATCAAGCTTTTTAGTAGGTTTAGTTGTAATAAAATTTCTATTGAACTATTTAAAAAAAGGAAGTTTCAAAGTTTTTGCTATTTATAGGGTACTTTTAGGACTAATAGTATTAGCATTTTGTATTTTTAAATAAAAGATAAATAAAAGGAAGCAAACATATTTATAAAACCAAGAAGTTAAATAAATGATGTTTGCTTCCCTTTATTTATAAGAGTATAAACTATCTTTTATCATCTAATCTCTCTCGCATTGTTGAAGTAGAGGTAGAGTTAGAATTAGAGCTAAAATTAGAACACATTTTTTCATATTCTTTACATTTGATTTTGTATTCCATCTGCATACTTAAATATTTATAATAAGCATAAGCTTGCTCATATTGAGCAACAGGATTGAACATAGCGTCCTTATATAAATCACTATTTTCAGGTGATTCAAATTGGTTAAAAGGTGGATAAGAATATTCCATGATAAATTACCTCCTAAACCAATATATTATAAATTTAATTCAAATATGCTAACATTGTTCAAACATACCATCATATTTACTTCCGATAGTACGAATTTTAAGTAATCTATAATTATTATTTTTTTCAGACTTTTCAAAATTAATTTCAATATATTCCTTTGGAAGCACATTAGAGATTAAATTTCCCCATTCAATAATACATAATCCTTGAGAAAAATAATCTTCTCCACCAATAGCATAAAATTCGCTAGAATCAGAAAATCTATAAACATCAAAATGGTATATATTTAAATCTTTAGCATTATATTCATTAACAATAGTAAAAGTAGGGCTTGAGATTTCATTCTCTAATCCAAAATATTTTAACATTCCTTCTGTAAATTTAGTCTTACCAGAGCCTAAATCACCATTTAAGACAACAACATCTCCAACATTTAATTTCTTCGCTAACAATTGTGCAAAATCCATTGTCTCTTCAGGTGAATGAGATATATATTCAAAATTAATCATTAACATAATCCTCCAAATAATTATATTTTACTATAAATAAGCAAAAAAATCAAATTTTAGTTCTAAAAGAAAAAAAACATCATATACATAGTATAAGAGGAAAGAAATATGGGAATAATAAAAACTTTTTTTTTAGCTATTATATTTGGACTAGCAGTATATATAGGTAATTCCAAAGCAAATCAATACATAAATAGGCTAAAAGAACTTATTAGCATAAAATCGGTTCTGAATATATTAGAAAATAAAATAAAATTTACACAATCTCCATTACAAGAAATCTTCAAACAAATAGCAGAAAATTGCTCAGAAAAAAACATAAAAAAAATCTTTCAGTTATTAGAAAAAGAACAAGACAAAAATCTGCATAGAAATTGGGAAAATACTATAAACAAAATAGAAAGCAATCTAAATTATGAGGACAAAAAAATATTAATAGATATGGGCAAAATTTTAGGAACAACTGATGTAGAAGGACAAGTTAGTAATATAAAAATAGCAAATTCCTTTATAGATAAACAAATCGAGAATGCAGAAAAAGAAAAGGAAAAAAACGTAAAACTCTTTAGAACTTTAGGAATTGTATCAGGGTTAGGTATAATCATAATTTTAATATAAAAGGAGAAAGGCAATGGATATAAATTTACTATTTAAAATAGCTGCAATAGGAATATTAGTTGCAGTGCTTCACCAAGTACTAGTTAGAGCAGGAAGAGAAGATCAAGCGATGATGACAACCTTAGCAGGCCTAATAATAGTGTTATCTATAGTTATAAAAGAGATAAGCACATTATTTGAATCAGTAAGAACTTTATTCAACTTATGATGAAAGGAGATAAATAAGTGTTTACATGAGCGAAGTTATTAAAATAATAGGAATTGGAATGATTGCTCTAATTATCATAATAGTTATAAAACAATATAGACCAGAATTTGCTATATATATATCAATAATTGCAGGAATACTTATATTATCAATTTCTTTACAAAAAATGGGAGAGATAGTTACTTTAATACAAAGCGTATCAGAAAAGGCAGGAATAAACGGAAAATTTATATCGATACTACTAAAGATAACAGGAATTGCAATTTTAACAGAATTTGCTGTAAGTGTATGTAAAGATTCTGGAGAATCAGCAATAGCAAGCAAAATAGAAATGGGAGGCAAAGTAATAATAATTTCAATGTCTATACCAATAATATCCTCTTTACTTGAGTTAATGATAAATATTTTACCATAAAGAAAGGGATGTAAATGAAGAAAACAACACTTGTTTTTATTTTGCTATTATTAATTAGTACATCTGGTAATTATGTATTTGCAGTAGATATGAACACAAATGAAATCTTAGCAAATCAACAAGAAAGCTTTGGAATATCAGATTTTATAAAAGAAACTCAAAAATACAGTGGAGAATTCTTAGAAGACATAGACATTTCAGAAATGCTAAATGAAGCACTAACTGGAAAAGTAGATAATAATAAAATATATAAAAAAATATTAAATTTATTTGGAACAGAAATAAAGCAAAGTATAGTAACTTTAATAAGTATATTAATCATAGTAGTAATACATAGTATTATTAAAAGTTTAAGTGACAATTTAGAAAATAAAAATATAGCAAAAATAATTTATTATGTTCAATACATATTAATTGTAAGTATAATAATGTCAAACTTTACTGATATTATATCATTAATAAAAGAAACGGCAAGTAATTTAGTTGGGTTTATGAATGCTTTAGTACCAATCTTAATTACTTTAATGACATATACTGGAAGTATAGTAACAGGTGGATTAATTCAGCCAATAATTTTATTTATGATAAATTTTATTGGAAACATTATTCAATCAGTACTTATACCAGCTGTACTAATAATTGCTGTATTATCAATAGTTTCCAAAATCTCTGATAAAGTACAAATTGCAAAAATAACAAAATTTTTTAAGAGCAGTATAACTTGGTTCTTAGGAATTATACTAACCATATTTGTAGGAGTATTATCATTAGAAGGTTCTTTAAGTAGTAGTATAGATGGAATAACAGCAAAAACAGCAAAAGCAGCGGTATCAAGCATAATACCAGTAGTCGGAAAAATTCTTGGAGATGCAGTAGATTCAGTTTTAGGATGTGGAGTAATTTTAAAAAATGCTCTAGGAGTTGTAGGAGTAATAGTAATAATAGGAATATGTATAATGCCAGTTATTAAATTAGGAGTGTTAACAATAATATATAATTTAGCAGCTGGAATAATAGAGCCTGTTTCTGATGAAAAAATAGTAAAACTATTAGAGGAGATGGGTGGTACTTTTAAATTATTGTTAGCAATAATATGCACACTTTCTGCAATGTTAATAATAGGTGTCACCCTAGTAGTCAAAATTTCAAATAGTGGGATGATGTACAAATGATAGATGCTATAAGTAATTGGGCAGGGGAGTTAGTAGTTTCATTAATAATAGTTACTTTAATAGAAATGCTCCTACCAGAAAATAAAATTAAAAAATATGTAAAAACGGTAATAGGTATATATATAATTTTTTGCATAATTTCCCCATTTATAGACAAGGAACAATTTGCAACAATTTTTGAAAATGCAGAAAAAAATCTAGAAAAACTTCAGATAGAAAATCAAGTCTCTGCAGGGCTTGAAAATACCGACACTAGTATAGAAGAACTATATATACAAGAATTCGAAAAAGATGTAATAAAAAAAGTAGAAGAATTAGGATTTGAAGTGAAAGAATGTGACGTAGATATTGAAATTAATGCCTCAAAAGAAAATGCAGGTATTAATGGAATATATTTAACCATAGGTGACAAAAAAAATGAGAATAACAAGAATATTGAAGTCGAAAATATTGAAAAAGTAGAAATAAGTATAAATGACTCAAAATCAGGAAACAATAAAGATGAAGAAGAAACAGAAGATACAAAAGAAGTAAAAGAATTCTTAAAAAATTATTATGAAATAAAAGAAGAAAAAATAAAAATCATTCAAAATTAGATTGTATGGAGGAAAAAAATGTTTGATAGTATAAAAAATAAATTTAAATTAAAATCTACCAATAATGAGGAAACTGAGAATAAAGAGAAAAAGAAAAAAATAGAAAATTTAATATTTTTAATATTTGTATTAATAGTAACAGTAATTATAATAAACAGTGTATGGAGTGATAAATCTGAGGAATCAAAAGAAGAAAGCGGAAAGGTATTAGCAAAGATATCTGAAAATCAAAATACAGAGCAAACAAGCACAAATGAATATTATACTCTCCAAGAAAACTTAGAAAATATTTTAGAAACTATGGAGGGAGTTGGAAAAGTTAAAGTACTAATAAATTATGCAGAAACCAGTACTACAGTTGCAATGTATAATGAAACCAAAACTGAAAGTACAACTGAAGAAAAAGACACTGAAGGAGGAACGCGAAATGTAACTCAAACAGATACTCAAAAAGAAATCGCTTATACAAATAAAAGTGGGGAATCAGAACCAATAACTGAAAAGGTAATTATGCCAATAATAGAAGGCGCAGTAATTACGGCAGAAGGTGCTGAAAATGCAACTGTAAAAGCCAATATTATTTCTGCAACACAAGCAGTAACAGGATTGGCAACACATAAAATTCAAGTTTTTCAAATGCAAAAAAAATAGAAAAGAGGTACATATATGAATAAATCAATGAAAAATCAAATTGTAATTTATTCAATAGTTTTAATGCTAGTTATAGCAGGATATTTAAACTACATTGAAAATGATAATTCAGTTGAAATAAGTGCAAATACACAAAATACAACCAATATAGGAGATGCAACATTAGTGAGTAATAATGAAATAAAAGAGGAAGAAAATGTTGAAGCAAGTGATGAAGAAAAAAATGCTTCAGAAGAAATCAATGTAGAAAATTCAGAAGAAGTAGAAGAGAATATAAGTAATACATCATCTAATGTAAATGGTACTATTGACAAGGTTGATGATTATTTTGCTAATTCCAAATTAGAAAGAGAAAAAATGTATTCACAAATGCTAGAAACTTATCAAAAAATACTAGGAAATACAACTATTTCAGAAGAACAGAAATCAATAGCGTCAAATGAAATAGCAAAAATAAACAATATTAGAAATGCAATAATGATTTGTGAAAATTTAATTGAAATAAAAGGATTTGAAGAAGTGGTTATTCTTGCAAATGGGGAAAGTGTAAATGTTGTAATAAAAGCGATAGAGTTAACCACAGAAGAGATTGCTCAAATCCAAAATATAATTACTAGAGAGATGGGAACAACCATAGAAAATATACATATAATGAAAAAAATGTAAAAAGCAGTCGATAAAAAGCATAATAAATCAGATAAAAAACTTGAAAATAGAAAAAAATTTTGTTAATATATATTTGAAAAAAAATAGGTTTATACCTAAGAAGGGAATGAAAATAAAAATGGTAAAAAGAGTAGCAATATTAACAAATGGTGGAGATGCACCAGGACTAAATGCAGTAATAAGAGCAATAGTAAAAACCGCAGAAACAAATGGAGTAGAATGTTATGGATTTATCGAAGGCTATAAAGGTTTATTAAACAACAATTATGTCAAATTAGATTCAAAAACAAATGCTTCTGGATTATTACACAGAGGAGGAACAATAATAGGAACCTCAAACAACACAAATGTGTTTAATTATAAAACAATAAATGAAAATGGTGAAGTAGAATATAAAGATCTATCAGATGTATGTGTACAAAACTTGAAAGATGATGGTATAGATTGTTTATTTACTTTAGGTGGAGATGGAACACAAAAATCAAGTAGAGATTTTTCACTAAAAGGAGTTAACTGTATAGGAGTTCCAAAAACAATTGATAATGATGTTGCAGACACAGATATTACATTTGGATATAATACAGCTGTATCAATTGCAACAGAAGCAATTGATAGATTACACACAACAGCGGAATCACATCATAGAGTAATGGTCTTAGAGGTAATGGGAAGATATGCTGGCTGGATTGCACTAGAATCAGCAATAGCAGGTGGAGCAGATGTAGCACTAATACCAGAAATACCATATGACATGAATAAAGTTGTAGAAAAAATAAATGAAAGAAAACAAATAGGCAAAAATTTCACAATAGTAGTTGTATCAGAAGGTGCAAAACCAAAAGATGGTGAAATAACAGTTAAGAAAAAGTTAGATGATGGAAGTGGTCTAGATAATATTCGTCTAGGAGGAATAGGGGATAAAGTTGCAAATGACATCGAAGAACTAACAGGTTTCACATCAAGAAATACAGTTTTAGGATATGTACAAAGAGGTGGAACACCAACAGCTTTTGATAGAGTACTTTCAACACAATATGGAGCTAAAGCAATGGAACTTGCAATGGATGGAATTTTTAATGTTTTAGTAACATATAAAGAAGGCAAGTTTGGAAGTGTATCATTAGAAAGTGTTGTAGGAAAAAATACAGTGGTTGGAGCTGCTTCTGGGAATACGGCAGAAAGTAACATAAGAAAAGTACAAATGGATGATAGACTAATAAAAACAGCTAGAGACATTGGAATTTGTTTAGGAGATTAATTTAAGAAAAGTGGACAAGGCCACTTTTCTTGTTGTATAAATTTATATAGAGTATATACAGAGAAGGGAATGAAAAAATTGAACGTGGCAGACTTTGATTACAATTTACCAGAAGAGCTTATAGCACAAGTTCCAATAAAAAAACGTGATGAATCAAGACTAATGGTAATAAATAAAGAAAAACAAACAATTGAACATAAAACATTTAAAGATATTATAGATTATTTAGACAAAGGAGATTGTTTAGTAATAAATGATACAAAAGTATTACCTGCACGTCTATATGGTAAAAAACAGACAGGAGCAAATGTAGAATTTTTACTATTAAAACAAATGGAAGATGATATCTGGGAATGTATAGTAAGACCAGGAAATAAATTACATGTAGGAGCAAAAGTATCATTTGGAAATGGACTTCTACATGGAGAAATAATAGAAACACTAGAAGGAGGAACAAGAAGAGTTAAATTCACATATAAAGGAATATTTAATGAAATTTTAGACAAAATAGGGCTAATGCCATTACCACCATATATACATGAGGAATTAAAAGAAAAGAACAGATATCAAACTGTATATGCAAAATATGAAGGGTCAGCAGCAGCACCAACTGCAGGTCTACACTTTACAGAAGAATTACTAGAAAAACTAAAACAAAAGGGTATAAAAATTGCTAAAGTAACTTTACATGTTGGAATAGGAACTTTCAGACCAGTAAAAGTTAAAAATGTAGAAGATCACCACATGCACTCAGAACATTTTATTATAAAAAAAGAAGATGCAGACATAATAAATGAAACTAAGAAAAAAGGAAAAAGAATAATATCAGTTGGAACAACTTCTTGTAGAACTTTAGAAACTGTTGCTGACAAAAATGGATTTGTAAAAGAGACAGAGGGAGATACCCAAATATTCATATATCCAGGTTATAACTTTAAGTGCATAGATGGTTTAATAACTAATTTTCACTTACCACAATCCACATTATTAATGTTAGTATCAAGCTTGGCAGGAAGAGAATTCATAATAAAGGCTTACGAAGAAGCAGTAAAAGAAAAGTACAAATTTTTCAGCTTTGGAGATGCAATGTTTATATCATAAGATATAAAAAGTTTTAGCAAAATAGTAAATGAAAAATAAAAAAAGTATTGACAAAACAAAAATTTAATATATAATACAAGCATAAGAACAAAAGTTTGTAAAAATTAGGAGGAAAAAACATGGAAGCAAACACAGAAAAGAAAAAAGCCTTAGAGGTTGCAATGGGGCAAATTGAAAAACAATTTGGAAAAGGTTCAGTAATGAAATTAGGAGAATTTAAAGCAATGGAGGTAGAAGCAATACCAACAGG